>CBDURV010000070.1:0-11236 GCA_965369495.1 uncultured bacterium | reverse complement strand
CAGAAGTTCGGTCAGCGTGTCCGCGAGCGCCTGGGGCCGTGCCACCGCGATGCGGATCGGCAGTCCGTCCGGGCCGAAGGTGGGTAGGCAGCCGCCGCCGTCCGAACTGATTGTCAGCCGGTTCGCGGGCAGGTCCGCGGCCGCGTAGCGACGCCACGCTTCCGCCGCCGACCACTCGTCGTCGCCCACCGCGGGAAACGCCGTCACGTCGATCGTGCAGCCCTGGCGCGCCAACGCCAGCGCCTCCTCGAAGAGCGCCTTGCGCCGGTTGACATGGGTCGGGTGGTACGTGCGCGCAGGAATCTCCGCCGTGCGCAGCGCCGCCTCGACCAGGCTCAATCCGCGCTCGCCGTCGCCGACGTGCAGGTGCAGCGTGCCCGCCTTGCCGGTCATGATGCCCGCGACGTGCGCCTCGCTCGCGATGCGCAGCAGTTCGTCGAGCGTCGGCTGGGCGGAGCGGTGGTCGCTAATCGCGATCTCGCCCACGCCGACCATGCGATCGATGAGCACGATGTCGCCGCGCACCGTGCCGGTGACTGTCTTGGGCGGCACGCGATAGCTGCCGGTGTAGCACCACGCGCTCAGCCCCTCTGCCTCGAGGCCGCGCGCCGTGCTGACGAGGGCGGCGAGGCTGCGGGTCACGTCGTCGGTACCGAGCAGGCCGATGACCGAAGTGATTCCCGCTGTGGTGTAGTGGCTCAGCGCCGGGGCGGGCACGCGCGTTTCGTAGCCCGTCTCGCCGCCGCCGCCGGTGAGATGGGCGTGGCAATCGATCAGGCCGGGAACGAGGGGCAGCCCATCCAGATCGTGCGCTTCCGCAACGAGTCCGTCGGGCAGATCAGGCCGCTCCTTCCCGATCCACGCGATCCGCTCACCGCAGACGAGAACATGGCTCAAACCCAACGATTCCGGGGCAAAAACCTCGGCATTGGAGAGAAGAATGAAGGGGGGTGCGGGGGGCTGCATGAGAGCAGCCGCGATTCTACGCTAGCGGCTTCGAATGCGCGCGGGCGGCACGAAGCTCGCCTCTTCCGGCGTGTAGTACTCGTAGGCCGTGCTCGGCGCCGTCTTCACGTCGAGGCTGTAGCGAGGCACAAAGGGGATCTTGAAGGTGCGCCGCTCGCCCGGCTTGAGGTCGGCGAGGTAGATCACGACGGCGGTGTCGCCCTTCTCAATGGCCTGCGCGCCCTTGATCTTGCGGTGCTCGATGTCGCAACCGGGCGGCACGCCGATCTCGGCGGTGACCTGGCGCGCAGTCCCCTTGCCGCGGTTGAAGATCGTGGCGTGGATGTGCGCGGTTCGTTGCACCGTGAGCGGGCCGGTCGGGTACTGCACTTCCAGGCCGACGCGGCCCTTGGCGATCGGCCCGTCCCACGCCTCGTAGCCGGTGCGCGAGATCGTGTAGCGCAGGTTGCCCTGCGAGCGGACCATCAAACGCTCAGGCGAGCCCAACGGGACACGTACGCTGTCGCCCTCCACCCTCAGCTTTCGAATCTGATTGTCGTTATCGATCTCGACATCGGCGGGGCGCGGCGGCCCGTCGCTCGACGCCGCCAAGATCGCGCGCAGCGCCTGCACGGTGGACTGCGTCGTGCCGAAGCGGCCATCGGAGCCGCGCAGCGCAAGCAACTGCCGCACGGCGCGGAACGCCTCGCCGTGGTCGCCCTGTGCCAACAGCGCCTGCGCCGCCAGCGCGGTCGTTTCGATCTTGGCCGAGCGCCCGCGTGCGCCGACAAGGGTCTCGCCCGCCGGCATCCATATGCGCGGTGAGAGCTTTGTCGCTCCCGCCAGCGAGGCGAGCGCGAGCGCATAGGAATCGGTCTCGGTATGCTCCGTCAGCCACGCCCGTGCTTTCGCGTTGGGCCGGCCCGCGCTCTTGAGTGCCCAGGCGATGTACGCGGTGCGCTTGAAGCTCTTGGCCCACGATCCGTCGGGCGCCTGCTTGGAAAGCAGGAACTTTTGCATGCGCGTCAGCAGTTCGGGATTGACCTCGTGCACGCGCGCCATGTCCGCGAACTCCATCAGACCGTAGGCGGTGAGGTGCGTGGATGCGGGTGCCTTGCCCCAGAGCGAGAAGCCGCCCGGTTCCGTTTCGACTTCGTACGTGAGCAACTTGTTGAAACCGTCGTCGATGAACTTGCGTGCGCGCTCTTCGAGTTCCGGGCGCGTCTGCTGCGTGCGCCGCAGGTAGTCGAGCACCAGCACCATCGGATAGAGCGTCGAGGATGTCTGTTCGAAACAGCCGTGGGGCTTGCGGATCATGCCTTCGAGGCCGGAGAGCGCCTCTGAGACCGGGTCGGGATAGACATCGACACGCACACTGCCTTGGCGCAGCGCACGGACCTGCATCCACTGACCGAGCTCGCCGGGTTGCGTTTCCACGATGCGGCGACCGTCGTGGTGCACCTCGATGATGCGCTCGACGGCGTCGCTGTGCTCGCTGCTGGTCGCATCGATGCGAAGGCGTGCACGACCCGCTCTTCGGGCACGAATCCGGAATGTGTGCGCCGCCGTGCCGCCGGGGCCGACCGCGACGGTCGCCTCGGTCGCGCCGATCACTTCGATTTCCCGCGAAGCGCGCACGCGCAGCAATACGCGAACCGACGCGTCGGTTTCGTTGCGGGCGGCCACCGGCAGATCGAGTTCGTCGCCGAGCGTCAGGTGCGGGGCGATCCACGGATCGATGCTCAACGGTTGTCGCACGCGGATCGACGTGTAGCCGATCCCGGTGGCGCCGTCGTTGCGCGAGGCGACCAATCGCATGCGCCACGTCGTGAGCGCATCCGCCAGCGGCACGCGCAACTGCGCGATGCCGTCGGGTCCGACCAACGCCTCGGGTACGAAGCAGAGCGTGGGCGAACTCTCACGGCGCAAGCGAACGGGATCGCGCACGCCACCGCCGCCCGCGCGCAGATTGCGTCTGCCGCCACGACCCTTACGTCCGCCCCCCGCACCCCCTCCTCGAACAATGTAATAGTTCTCATCCGGATCCCAGAAGCCGAGTTCATGGCTCAGGTCGCGACCGATGCGGCTCTCGACGTATTCGCAGAACTCTTGTGCGGCCCACGACAGGGTGACCACGTGGAAATACCCGATGTCGTCGGGCGTGCGCCAGACCAGATCGGGACCGGCCGAAGTCCAAAGCAGGTTGTGCCTGTCGGTGCGCTCGAACGCGAGCGGCGTGCCCCAAGGATCGAGCAGTAACGCCGGATCGAGGTCGCCGGAATGCACGTGCCGCAGCAGGCGCTCTCGCACGCTGAGGGCGGTCCAGATATCCCAGATGGGGAGATCTTGGTAGATCGCGTCGATGCGCTCATCGAGTGCGGTTATGCGCAAGCCCACCAACTTGGTCGCCTTGGCCCGAGACGCCTTCTTGCGCGGCTCGGTTCGTTGGTGGTGGATCGCACGACGAGTGCGCGTGTGCCTGCTCGGGCGGAGATCGAAGGTCGCCTCGTGCCCGTCGCCGAAGTCTGCGCGCGTGTTGAGCAGCGCCTGATCGACCGCCCAGTAGCCGAGCACGGCCGCGGTCGGTTCCCCCGCCATGTCGCGTACGGTCACGTTGACCAGGGCGGTGTCGCCGGGCCGGTACTTGTCGCTGGCGGCGCGCGCGTCGATGTGGAGCGGTCGGTTCCGGCCGACGTGGATACGCCGCCGGACACCGCGCTGTTCGTGCCCGTCGAGAAGATAGGCGTGCAGTTCGAGCGGGCCGGCGAGGTCGTCGGTGAGTTGCAATGCGAAGCGGTTGCCGGGTGCGGAGAGAGTGCGCAGCAGGCAGCCGTCGCGGAAGATGTCGAGGAAGAGCGGGCCGTCAAGTTCGGACGCTTCCACTCGCACGAGGTCGCCCACCTTGGGTGCATGGCGGTCGATCGTGATGGGGTGGCGCACCGGCTTGGGCTCCTTGCGCTGCCGCTCGATTCCGACCGGAAGCGTGGTCCGGATCGTGCGGCCGTCGGCGTCGCGCAATGTCACCGGCTCGGCGCCGCGAGCCACGAGCTCTATTTCACCGCGCTGGTTGGTGCGGTGCGTTCGCGCTCCAACAGTCACGCTGGCCGCGACCATGGGTGCGCCGTTGATGTAGCGCGCTGTAATGCGCAGCGGCGCGGACTCGCCTTTGCGCAGCCGGATCTGCTTCGGCTCGAAGGACACCTCGAAGCGCGGCAGTTCGAACGCCTCGACGGAGTAATCCGCAGTCGCGACATCATCGCCGCAGGTTGCCCGAATCGAGCCGTGGCCGGGACTCGCATGCCGCAGCACGATTTCGGTGGAGGCGATGCCGTGGGCCGACGTGGTGAGCTTTCGTTCGCCACCCGGGTAGCTGAGCACCACGGTCTCGTTGGCCGCGGCGCGGCCCGAGGGATTGCGGCGCGTCATCAGCCGGACGAATATGCGGTCGTTCGGGCGGTAGACGGTGCGATCGGTCACGACCGAGATGCGATGTTGCTGGCGGATGTAAACGGTGAAGCGGGCGGCGCCTACCCGCAGTCTGGCGTAGCCGGGCGGCGTCGATTCGGGAATGGCGAGGCGGACATCGGCCGTGCCCTGCTCGTTGCTGACCACGGCGGCCCTGGCGATCAGCTTGCCGCTGCGGTCCTCCAGCCGGACCTCATCGCGCTCGCCCGCGACCGGTGCCGAATCTGTTGTGAGGCGGTAGACGAGACGCACCGCGAAGGTCGCACCGGCCACCGCCCGCTTGCTGGCGAACAGGTCGCGTTCGATCCTGCCGACGAGGTCGCCGACCCGCCACGCGCGGCGCAGGCCCTGCGACTCGACGACGAGCAGATGGTTGTCGCCCGAGATGCCGGCCAGATCGAACCCCAGTTCGGGGTCGCCGCTCCAGACCACCGCGCCTTCCAGATCGGTCAGGGTTACCTGTTGGGGTCTGCGCGCGAACTTGACGTAGGCGCGGCCATTCTTTCGGCGTGCCTGTTCGACGTGGAACGGGTCGGTATGCAGGCGGCGCACGCGCTCGAGCACGGAGCGGCAGCGTTCGACCAGCGTGGCGCGCGGGTTCAACATCAGCGCCACCTGCCCACGTTCCGCCCTCATGACTTCGCGAATCAGCACGCGCACGCCGAGCGATTCGGACAGCTCGGTCTCAATGGCGTCGTAGGCGGGGCTGCGCTTGCTCGTGCCGCCGAACTCTCGCCCCCACTCCGGTTCCAGCTCAATCTCGACGTTGCCGGTCTCGTAGCGCTCGAGATCGGCCTCGCTAATCAGGCTGGCCAGGCGCTGCGGCCGGTGTTCGGGCAGGAGCACGCCGACGACCAATTGGCCGCCACCGTCTGCGAAGACGTAGTTCTGGTCGAGGGCGATCTGGGGGAGGTCGGGGGCCCGACGGCATGCAACGACCAGTAGTAGGAGTCCGAGCAGATGACGCACAGGCAGCTAAACGTAGCCGCGCCCAAATGGTTCACTCGTCTGGCATGGCGGTCGCGCCGCCCAACGACGACGTTTGGGGCACGCCGTCCAGTTTGAGCGGCGGCGGCTCGTTGCTGGTGAGCGCCTCGAACTGATCCCGGAACTCTTTCAGGGTCAGGCCGCATGTCGCCGCGTACTTGGCCAGTTCGTGCGCGTCCTCGAAGTCGTCGCGGCGCAGTCGGATCATGTAGCGGCGCGCGATCGCGGCGCGGGCCGAGTGGACATCCACCAAACGCACGCGCGTGCGCCCGGTCGCGGGGTCGATCATCTCGGCGAACGGAATCGGGACGAAGCGCCCGCCCTGCATCGAGATCATCGCGGCGTTGCCACCGGAGAGCAGGAACTTGGTGGCGCAATAGCCCAGATCGCGCGTGTACTCCATGTCGAAGGGAATGGGATCCGCGCAGCGCAGTTCGTAGCCGATATTCTTGGCCACGATGGTGGTCTTGATTCCGAACTCCTTCAAACGCGCCTGCACCTTGGCCTTGATGATTTCGCCGATGTTGACCTCGGCGATGCGCACATGGCCATGGGCATCGCGCTCGATCTGATCCAGTTCGACCAACTCTTCCGGCGGTACCGAAAGCACGAGGCCCTCGGCCAGTACCGCTACGCCGTCGCGCCGCCCGTACGAGAGACGCTTGATGATCGAGCCCACGACCGTGTCCACCAGCGTCTTGAGGTGAATCGGCTCTTTTCCCCACTCCTCCGGAATGAGCGAGATGGTCGCCCCCGCCGCCTTGCCGATGCCGAGCGCCAGATGACCCGCCTTGCGGCCCATGGCGATGACGAAGTACCAGCGCGAGGTCGTCTTCGCATCGACCATCAGGTTCTTGACCAGTTCGACGCCGATATGCCGCGCGGTCTGGAAGCCGAACGTGTCCACGTGCCCCGGCAGGTCCAGGTCGTTGTCGATCGTCTTCGGCACATGCACCACGCGGATACGTCCCTGCGCCTTCTCCGCCAGCTTCATTGCCGAGAACGCGGTGTCGTCGCCGCCGATCGTGATCAACTGCGATACGTTCAGGCGCAGCAGCGAGGTGACCGCGTTTTCGAGGTGTTGCGGATCCTTGGTGGGGTTGGCGCGGGAAATGCCGATGTGGGAGCCGCCGCGGAAGTGGATGCGGCTCACGTCGTCGATGGTGAGGGTACGGGTGTGATCGATGTCCCCGTGCATGATCCACTCGAACCCGTCGCGGATACCGATCACGTCGACGTCCTCGAGCAGGCCGCGAATCGTCGCCGCGCCAATCACGCTGTTAATGCCGGGGGCGGGGCCGCCGCCAACCAGGATGGCCAGTTTCTTTCGGATACTCACGCGCTCACCGTTTCGAAGTTTGGGGGTCTATGCGGCGGAAGTGTAGCAGGCTAGGAACTTACTTCCGGCCGTTCGAAGTGGGGGTCGTTCCACCCCATGCGCCACTTGGTTTCTTTCACGAGGCAGTAGACGCACGGCACGATGAAGAGCGAAATGAGTTCGGCCAACATGCCGCCGACCGCCGGCAACGCCATCGGTTTCGCCACGTCGCTGCCCGTGCCGGTGCTGAGCAGGATTGGCATGAGCGCGATGATGGTCGTGAACGTCGTCATGAGGCAGGGGCGCACGCGCCGCAAGCCCGCCTCGAGCACGCGCTCGCGGATGTCCGCGATGCCGGTCACCTTCTTCTTCTTGAAAACCTGTTCGAGGTAGGTGGCCATGACGACGCCGTCGTCGGTCGCGATGCCCAGCAGCGCGATGAACCCGACAACGACGGCGACGGTGATGTAGATGGGGCCGGTGCTCGGTTGATCCACCATGCCCATCGCGAACGCGGTGTCCCAGATGTGGGGGAAGGCCCAGATCATGATCAGTCCGCCGGCAATCACCACCGGCACCGCCGCGAACACGTTGAGCACGGTGGCCCAGTTGCGGAAGGTCAGATAGAGCAGGAACAGGATCGCCCCCAGACAGATGGGGACGAGCACCGCGAAGCGCTTGCGCGCCCGAACTTGCCCTTCGTAGCGTCCAGCCGGTTCGACCGCCACGCCGAGGGGAATCGGATCGGGGTGCCCCAGCGCCGTGTGCTCGGCGCGCCAGGCCTCGATTTCCTCCAGCACGCTCTCCATGACGGCGCCTTCGTCGCGCCCGCTCGCCGCGAAGGTCACGTGCAGCCGCAGGCGTCCGTCCTCGGTCTTGATCATCGCCGGCCCGATGACTTCGCGGATCGTCGCGACCTCGGAAATCGGTATCGACGCCCCGCCCGCGCCACGCACGAGCACCGTTTCGAGTGCTTCGAGCCGGTCCCGCAGTTCCCGCGCGTAGGCGACCCGCACGGAATAGCGCTCGCGGCCCTCGAGTGTCTTCGTGATCGACGTGCCGCCGATCGCGGTCATGATCGCCTGCTGCACGTTGCCCAGGGTGAGGCCGTAGTGGCCGACGCGATCGCGGTGGATGTCGAATTCGACGTACGGCTTGCTGCCGATGTTCTCGACGTTCGGGCCGGCGACGCCGGGCACCGTCGCGATGCGGTCCTGGATGCGCCCCGCGACCGCCTCCAGCATCTGGATCGCCGCCTTCGTGTCGAGCGGCTTGCCGTCTTCGCCGCGCGGGTCGCCAATGAGCTTGACCGCCAGCGGCGCGCGGATGCCGGAGTTGAGCATGATCACGCGCGTCTCGATGGGCTGCAGCCATGCGCCCGCGCCCTCCGACGTGCCGGGCGTGTGCACCGCCGCCATGAGTTCCTTGCGGATGTCGTCTTTCGTAAATCCCTTGCGCCACTGGTCTTTGGGTTTGAGGTGTACGACAGTTTCGAGCATGCCGACGGGCGCGGGATCGAGCGCGCTTTCGGCGCGGCCCAATTTGCCGACCACTTTGGCCACTTCGGGAATCAGGCTCATCGCCTGGTTCTGGCGCCGCATCACCTGCAGCGTTTCGTCGAGTCCCGCCTGCGGCAGCAGCGATGGCATGTAGAGCAGGCTCCCCTCGTCGAGCGACGGCATGAACTCCTGGCCGATGCCGGGAAGCGTCTCGTCGAGCGCGCGGACGATGCGCAACCGGTCCACGCCCGTTCCGAAAATCGCGCGCGCCGGATCCGTGATCGCGCGTCCGCCCATGGTGACCAGCACGCCGAACGCGAAGATCGCCCCGGGCACCACGAAGAAGGCGGCCTTGTGGATGAGAATCCAGCGCAGCGTGCGCTCGTACCAGCGCGCGACGCCGCGACTGACGACGTTGGCTTCGACCGGCGTCAACCGCTCGCGCGACATCCGCCGAATGACGAGCCAGCTCGCGACGAATGCCAGCGCACCCGCGACCGGGGCCTGGAGCCCGAGCCAGTTGGCGCGCCCCGCGAACCATGCGAACGGAACGGCCAGCAGGACCGGCCCCCAGTCCTGCACGCGACGGCGCAGGCCGCCCGATGCGCGCTCCGGGTCGCGCAGGAAGAGACGGCAGAGCACCGGGATGACCAGCACGCCGGCAATCGCCGCGGCCGCGAGTGCGAACGTCTTCGTCCATGCGAGCGGGCGGAAGAGCTTTCCCTCCTGGTCGGTCAGGAAGAAGATCGGAATGAAGCTGACGATGGTCGTGGCGACAGCGGTCGTGAGCGCCGGTGCTATCTCGATGGCGGCCTCTTCCACGATCTGCGTGCGCGAGCGTCCGCTGCGGTCCTCGACCAGCGCGCGGTAGATGTTCTCGGTCATCACGATGCCCATGTCCACCATCGTGCCGATCGCGATGGCGATGCCGGTGAGGCTCATGATATTGCTGTCCACGCCGAGCGCCTGCATCGCGATGAACGCGAGCAGCACCGCGACCGGCAGCGTCGTCGCGATGATGAGCGAACTGCGCAGGTGCAGCAGGAACAGCAGCACGACGGCGATGGTGATCCACAACTCCTCGACGAGCGCCGTTTCCAGGGTCTCGACGGTCTCGTCGATCAACTGCGTGCGGTCGTAGAACGGCACGATGCGCACGCCCTCGGGCAGGACGCCGTTCGCGGGGTCGTTCATGCGCTGGACCGCCTTGCGAATGCCGGCTATGACCTCGCGCGGGTTGGCGCCGAAGCGCATGACCACGACGCCGCCGACCTGTTCCATGCGATCGTCGGCCAGTGCTCCGCGGCGGAAGGCGGGGCCGATGCGCACGTCCGCGACATCGCGCACACGCACCGGCGAGTGGGGCGCCTCCTCTTCGATGGGCAGCGACTGCGGGCCGGTCGCCGAGCGCTTCGCTCGACTCATCGGCATGCCGGTCACCGGCACGAAGCCCCGCGGTGTCGTGACACCGACGATCGTCTCCTCGATGTCTTCGGTGCCCTGAATGAAGCCGAGGCCGCGCACGATGTACTCAAGCCCGCCCGCTTCGATCGTCTTCGCGCCGACGTCGGCGTTCGATCCCTGGATCGCGCGGCTCACGTCCATGATCCCGATGCCGTAGTGGCGCAGGCGGTTCGGGTCCACGTCGACCTGGTACTCGCGCACCATGCCGCCCGCGCTCGCCACCTCGGCCACGCCCGACACCGTCTGCAGTTCGTAGCGCACGATCCAGTCCTGCACGCTGCGCAACGTGGCGATGTCGTGGGGGCCTTCGACCGTGTACCAGAAGACCTGCCCGAGCGCGGTCGCGTCGGGGCCGAGTTCGGGGACCACGCCTTCGGGAAGATCCTTCTGCACCGACGCGAGCTTTTCCAGGACGCGCGTGCGCGCCTCGTAGAAGTCGTCGATGCGCCCCTGGTTGAAGAAGCGGATCTCCTCATCGAAGACGACATAGATCTGGCTGAATCCGAAACCGGAAAGGCCGCGAATCTCCTTCACCCCCTTGACGCCCGCCAAGCGCGTGGCGAGCGGATAGGTGATCTGGTCATCGACATCCTGCGGCGACCGTCCCGGCCACTCGGTGAGCACGACGGTCTGGTTCTCCGAGATGTCGGGAATGGCATCGACGGTCTTGTCGGTCCACGCGTTCCATCCCCAGAGCAGGGCGAACCCCGTCAGCACCATCGTGATGAACGGGTTGCGGACGCAGAAACGAATCAGGGCACTCATCGCTAGTGTCCCGCGTGCGGATCGTCCGATCCGCGGCGCCCTTCGGGGAAGAGCAGCGACGGCTTGCCCGATAGCTGTGCCTGCGAGTCGAGCAGCAGATTCCCGCGGGTCACGACGACCAGCTTTTCGCTCAGTTGTTCAAGCTGCAGATCGGCACGCGCCGCGTCGGACAGTTCGAATCCGATGATCGGGTAGCGCCCGTCCTCCATTCCGCCGACGCGCACCGCCAACGGCCCGAGACGCACGGGGATCATCTGGTAGAAGACGGTTTCGGGCAGGTCGTCGGGATTCAGTTCGTAGTCACGCCGACCCATGCTTTCGGTGAAGAGCAGGTAGATAACGCGCCGCTGTCCCGTCGAGAGAACCGCGGAGCGCGGCACCGCGAGCGGTTGCACGGTGACCGTCCGACCGGGCGGAACCGGCTTGCCGTTGCCGCCCACTTGCGCCTCGATCCACGCGTCCACGCGCTGGCCGATGCGCAGGGGTCGTACGCCGTCCGCGTCCGCAGGGTTATCGACTTCGATGCGGACGCGCGCGGTGCGCGAGACGCTGTCGATGACCGGATCGATGAACGCAACGCGGCCGCGGATCTCCAGCATGTTGCCCTGCACCTGGAGTCGAACCGGCTGGTTCTCAAAGACCCAGACGAGGTCGCTGTCGAAGACCTCGGCCTGCACCCAGACGCGCGAGATGTCGGCCACCGTATAGAGCAGCGCGCCCTTGTTGACCGACGCGCCCTGCAGCGCGCGCCGCTCGATGATCACGCCCTCCCGCGGTGCGCGCAGCACCAGTG
>CBDURV010000069.1:0-11296 GCA_965369495.1 uncultured bacterium | reverse complement strand
CACAAGCTCGCTCGCCCTCGGGCCGACGATGGATTGATTCACAACCTCTCAGTCCGCCAGCTTCCAGCCGTGATCGAACCAGCCGGCAGCACGCACGCCATCGTCGCCCTTGCGCAACACGTCGGAGCCGAACACCATGTAGTCGGGAATGCCGACACCGGCGGCGAACACCGACACGTTCGCGCTGGCGCGCGCGCCTGTCACGCCGCTATGGCCGACGACGCCCACGAGTGCCTGCGCCTCGCCCTTGCGCGGGTAGACGAAGAAACAGCCCAGATCGTCGCCCTCGTAGCGCTGCTTCCCGATGGTCACGGCGCCGTTGCGAATATCGATCGGGCAAGTGTCGGCCAGCACGCGCTTCCACGCGCGGTTTCCATCGGCGTTGCCGTAGAGAATCACGTTGCGGTCGCTGTAGTTGCCAAAGAGGAACTGCGCGTCGCTGACGACGGTGCAGTCGCCGTTGCCGATGTACCACCAGCGCTGCGCGTCGTAGAGCGCGCGCGCGCGCGAAGCCGGATCGGATGCGGCGTAGACGAATACGAATCGCCGAGCGAAGGCGCGCTTGAACGGACCGCTGCGGGCGGGGCTCTTCTCCGTGGCGTCCGGATCCGAGGCGGCCCACTTGCCGTCTGTGCGCAGGAAGTGCTTCCCGTTCAGCTTCTGGCCGTCGATCTCCACGTTGAGAGGCACATCCGCAAGCGAGAGGCGTCGCACGTTGTCGGTCTTGAGCACGACGGCGTTGTCCGCGATGCGGCCCTCCATACGGCAAACCTCGCCGTACTTCAGGGGCTGGTGCAAAGTGACCCAGTAGTGGCGCGCGTCAATGGCGGGATCGGCGCAGACGAAGTGGATCTCCTTCGGCGTTCGCGTGCGCGCCGGGGTCGACTCGAACATCTCGAAGATGCCGGGCCAATCGACGCAATCAACGCCCTCCGACGCCTTGCCGTTGTACCAGTGGCCCTTGCCGGGCTCCATGTGCATGCGCGGCTTGGCGCCCGCCTTGCGAAGTGCGCTTTCCATGCGACGCGCTTCTTTGGGCGAAACCGTCGAATCCTCCTCGCCATGCAGGATGAAGACGGGAAGCTGCGCGAGATTGTCCAGCAGCAGCGGAGTGGCGCCCGCGAGATCGGCACCGCGCCAGACCTTCAGCCAGTTCCCCTTGCGGCCGCCGCGTCCGTAGGTGTCGAAACTCTCCCACGCGGCGCACGGCGCAACGCCCAGCCAGAGATCGGGATCGTTGGCGCCGAGATGCCACGCGCCGTGGCCCCCCATCGAATGGCCGGTGAGATAGACGCGGTCGCCGCGAGCGCGGGTGCGCGCCGTCGCGTCGGCCAACACCTCGTAGGCGTCGATGCGACCCCAGTCCTGCCAGTCGAATCCGAACGGTCGGCGGTTGGTGGGCGCCACGATCCAGAGATCCGACTTGGGGGCGTAACAGTCGGCCTGGTTCCGCGCGTGGACGCTGGCGCCATGCAGCGTCAATACGATGCCCGCGCCGGCGGAATTCTTGGGCCGGCGAATGCCGTAATACTGGACCGAGCCGTCGATGCCGGAACGAAACGTCACGCGGTAGGCCTGCGTCGGCTCGCGCACGTCGAAGTCGAACTTGCCCGACAGACCCGCGGCGGGCGAGAGCTCCAACTCGATCTTGCCCGCGGCCAGGGCCGCATGGCGAATGCGCACCGCAAGGCGCCGCACGCCGCCGGCGGGCACGTTGTGCAACATGCGATCGGCCGTGTTGACCACGACGACCGAGCCCTCCGCATCGAGCGATTCGCCCGCGACCAGATCCGGCAGCGTCGCCGACTGCGGCATCAGGTGAACACCCGGCTCGACTTCGCGGAAGGCCAGCTTGAACGAGCCGCGCACGCCGCGCACGAATACGTGGTTCTTTCCCTGCCGCAGACGCACGGGCAGGCCACCGTGGCCGTAGCCATAGATGTCACCGATCGACGCGGTTCCGTTGACGTACAGCACGGCGCCGCCGTTCAGTGTGGCCAACGCGGTCTGATCGCGATCGCTCTCGACAATCGCATAGGCCCAGCCGAAGCGCCCCGCGATGCGCCCCTTCTCGTCGGGCGCGGTGAGGCGCCAGGCGCGCTCGCCGCGCGTACCGCTGACCTTCGCGCCCGCGACGGGGAACAGCTTGCCGGGCGTGAGCAGATAGTCCGCAAAGACCGCATCGGGATTGAACGGCTGGCGGGCGCGACGGTCCACGGGTGAGAGCACCAGCCAGTCGTCCGAGACCTTGATCTCAGCCGGCGCGGCGGACGCGAGCGTGAACACGAACGAGAGCACAAGCAGAAAGGAGAGCGGTTTACTCATGGGCGCACAATCCTACCCGCGCCAAGCTCGGGCGGCGTGCGTTTAGAGTGGCGAGATGCACACGACGGACGGGGAGATCGCGCGGCCGAGCCGACTGGCGGTTTCAATACTCTGCTGGCTGCTGGCGGCCGCGAGCGCAGACGCAAGTGAGATCGAGATCGATCTGGCCGCCGTGGTCGACCTGCCCACCGCCAAGGAGCGCCGCAGCGCCGCAGCCGCACTTGCCAAACGGGATGGCGTCACGGTCGATGCGCTCATCGAACGCGCACGCGCGTTTCGACCCGCCGGGCGACAGGGCCGCGCCGGCGCCGGCGCCGGCGCGCGCACCGAAACCGTAGTCCTGCGTGTCGGCGGCAAGTCCGAGCGGACGCGCATTTCCTTCTACGTGCCATCTGCATACGCACCCGACGTGGCGGCTTCGCTGATTCTCTATCTGCACGGATCGCACGGACGCGGGGAGGAAGCAGCCGGCTTCTGGCAGAGCCACGCCGAAGCCACGGGCGCCATCATCGTCGCACCAACCGAGTCGGGCGAAAATGTGGGCTATGCGTTCACCGCAACCGAGCGCGCACGCGCCATGGCCGCCCTGCGCTGGGCGCGCCGCCGGTTCAACATCGACGAAAACCGCATTCACCTCACGGGCGTGAGCAGGGGCGGGTACATGACATGGGATCTCGGCGGACGCCGGCCCGATCGCTGGGCATCGCTGTCGCCGATGATCGGAGGTCCCCGCTGGCTGCCGACCCGCGGGCAGCAAAACCTGCGCTTCCTGGAAAACCTCGCCCATCTGCCGCTGCGCGATCTGCAGGGCGAGCGGGACCAGCACGGCCTGCTCGTCAATCTGCGCTACGCGTTCGCTCGCCTCGATCAACTCAAGGCGGCGGACGCAAAGTTCGTGACCTTCGCCGACCTGGGCCATTCGTTCCGCATGGAGGCGGTGGCGTGGGAGTCGTTCCTCCGCGGCGCCAAGCGCGATCCCATGCCGCGGCGCGTCGTGCGCTGGAGCGTCGCCACCGACCAGGGGCGCGGCCGCGCATACTGGGCAGAGATCCTCGCCGTGCATCGCGACGTGAAGGAAAAGTTCGCGCCCAAGGTGGACGGTCGAACCTGGGGCGGGCTCGACGAAATGGGCCAGCGCAAACAGATGGACGCAATCGTCCTCGCCCGCACCGCGCGCCTCGAGGCACGTTGGGCGGGCCCCAACAAGTTCTTCGTCAAGACCCAGCGAGTGAAGAAGTTCCGGCTGCTCCTGGCCGACGGAATGTTCGACGCCGACCTGCCGGTCGAGGTCATCTGGAACGGCCGCAAGCGCAAGAAGAAGCTCAAGCGGAACGCCCGCGTGCTGCTCGATGAGTTCGCCGAGCGCTTCGATCGCACCTTCCTGCCCGTCGCCGAGTTCCGCGTGCCCTAACCTTCGATCGCCGTCCGGGCGGCGGCGAAGAGCAGGCCGTTCGTGGAGAACCCGCTCCCGCCGAGATGTGTCGCACGCCCGCTCAGATCGGTGAATGTTCCTCCCGCCCCCTCGACACACACCTTGAGAGCAGCCGAGTCCCAAGTCTCCAGGCGCGGATCGACCATTACATCGGCCCGACCGGTTGCGACCAGCAGATGCCCGTAGCAATCCCCCCAACCACGGTCGGGACCAAACGTGGCGCGCAGTCGCGCGAACAGAGCGGTCTCGCCCGCGCGTTCGAAGCCGCGCGAAGAGGTGTACGAAAGCAGCGCGTTGGACGGATCGGCCTGAGTCGATACGCGTGCCGGCCGTTCCCGCTCGGACGCGCGCCCAACGTCGGTCATCCAAACGGCACCCGATCCGGATCCGGCAACCGCGTGGACCATTTCAGCGAGGGCCGGCATGTTGATCACGCCCAACACCACTTCTCCGCCAGCCTCGAGCGCAATCAGATTGCCGTAGAGCGGAACGCCCCGCTCAAACGAGCGGGTTCCATCGATGGGATCGAGGATCCAGCGGCGCCCGCTGGTCCCTGCGTGCTCTCCGAACTCTTCGCCTAGGATTCCATCGTCCGGATAGCGTTCGGAAATCCTCCTGCGCAACAGCTCTTCGGCACCGCGGTCCGCCTCGGTGACCGGCGTCTGATCTTCCTTTTGCTCGACGGCGAGATCCGGCCTGCCGAAGTATTCGAGTGTCAGATCGCCCGCGGCGCGGGCGATTTTGATCGCGAATTCACGCTCCTCCAGCATGCGAACACTATAGCGCCCGCCGAACCACTCCTGGCTCACTCCTGGTCCACTCCCGGCCCATTTCGCTATCGGGGCACGGACAGCTCATACGTTGCGGGCGGAACCTTCGGCTTGATCTCTCGCTCGATGCGACGCTTCACGACGTGGCGGCGACCGGTCACGGGTTCGAGTAGCTCGAATTCGAGGAGGAACGTGTACCACCCGGGCGGCAGGCCGGCGTACCGGAGGGTGGGAACGTTCTCCACCGCTCGTCCCAGGTTCTGGAGCGGCGGCGTCGTGTTCACGCGTCCCCCTCCCTTCCAACCCGAAAAAGCGAAGACCTTCCCATCCATGACCCATCCCTTCGGCGCGCGAATGACCAGGCCGCCTCGATAGCGCTTACCGGTCGGCCGCTCGCCAGGCTTCCATTGCAGATGCGCCATTCCAGTCTGCGGATGCCAAACCGTGAGCCAGTCCGCCGCGGGCAACTCCATGGCCCAGCCCTGTCGTTTGCCGTCCGCGATTCTGCGAGTCACCTCGATCGCGAGGCGCGCATGCCCCATCGCAACGTCGAGAAACCCACCGACGGTCGAAAGGTCCAGCCGGCCCGGAAGAATTTTCGTCCCTATCGGTACCGGTTGACCATCCACGATCGGTAGCGCATCGAGCCTCCGGTGCACGGGCACGGCGCGCAGGTCGAGCAGACGCCCTTCCGGGAGCACGTGTCGGACAACCGTGACCTGTCCGTATGTGCCAACCATGTAGAAGGGAATCGCCGGCAGAATCGAATGGGGCTTGCCATCGCGGAAACCCTCCTCCCCGCGCCCCCACCAGGGCTCGGCGACCGCCCAGCGCCACGCGTCGTTGCGGGCAGGCGGCCCCGGAGCCTGTGTTCCGTAGTCAGGAAAGAGATCGAAATGGGGTACGCGACTGTTCCCGCGCAGACGAACGATGGGACGCCAGGCCCGATCGACATTTAGGGTGACGGATCCGCCGGGTTCCTGGGCGGCTTGCTCGCCAGGTTGCTGGCCGGGTTCCGCTTCGTCCTGCCGTTTGTCGCCCTCATTTTCGTGATCGTCCTTGCGAGCGTTGCCCGCGCCAGCGGCGAACTGGACCGCCGCCATGCGCGGCCACGCGATGGAGTGCGACGATTCGACCGTCAAGTAGATGTCGGCTCCGGCCGGCACCGTGCGACGCGCAGTCGCGCCCACCATCGATTGATCGATCCGTTCGAGGATCGGACCCGACCGACTCCAGTTTCCGATCGGCTCGATCCACCATGTCAAGCGGGAGCGAACACCCTCCATGTCCGCCCCCTCGAGTTTGATCGCACATTGCCTTGACGCGAGCTTGAGCACCACCTTGGCACTTCGTTGCCCCTTCGTGAGCGCAACACGAGCGAAGTCGCGTCCGCGCACATAGACATGCAGCAGGTCACCATCTTGAATGGCTAGCTTGCCTCGATACGCCGGCGCCGCGAAGCGCGCGTAGCCACTTCGGGCGCCGGCACGTTGGAGACCACACCGCGCTCCATGGAGGGTCTGTCCGGATTCGAGTGCCGCCACCTCGACAGAAAGCAATACCGCCGCCTTCGGCGGATCCTCTGCACGGATCTGCCGGGAAGCACCCAGCAGCGCCACGAGCACGACACACAGCAACGGAACAGAATGGAGCGGGATCATTGGGCCTCCTTGATCTACGTTTCGAGCGCGGCGGTGATGACGGGCGCCCCAATTCTGGAATGGCCTGTCCTAGGACGACCTATCCTCGAACGACCTGTCCAGCGCGGGATGCAAACGAGTCCCGCGTGGCGCTCGGCTCTGCCCACGCTACCCACCATCGTTGTCGCTCGCCAACGGGAGGTGGTAGTTGTTGGTGCACGGCAGCGGCATGTCTTCAACAAGCTGCTCCCTCACATCGAACTTCGAACTCGCATCGACGGCACCGGACAATTCCAGGCCGATCGCGAGAGACTCGGGAACGTCGGGGCTGGCGACGAGCGTAATGACCAGCCTTCCCGAACCGACGCCCTCAATGCTCATGTAGTCCGTCGCCACGGCGGGAATACGAACGGATTCGAACGTGACCCCCTGCGGGGCGTGGATTTCGATCGTTCCGCTGGTACCCGTCGGGAGCGACGTGAGCGTGAGTTGCGAGGGACTCACGCTGACTCGTGCGCGCGTCACCTCGACAAGCGCCTCGAAGGGCTCAAGCCCCTCCGTCTCAAAGCGCACTCGCGCCTGGCCCAGCGCCAATCCGCGAACCCCAGCACACCAGATCTTGAGGCCGGCCGGCATGAACAGTTCCGTTTCGCCGTCTTCGAGGCGGATGGGTCCGGCTTCTCCAACTCCTCCACTAGCTGCTCCGTCAGTTGTCGCGCCAGGGTCGGATTGACCAGAGTCCGTTTGAATCGCGCCCACGACGGTGGCGTGAAACACGCGGCGCGTACGCTCGGGCCACGCGAGGGCAACCGGAACGAACGCGGTCGCGCCGAGCGGCACGCGGATTACCGGGAGCCCCGACACCGCCTGTGTGCGGCTGACGACGCGAACCAAAAGCTCGCGTCCATCCGACTCGATGCGGATGGTCGCCTCTCCTTCCACGTCATTCAGGAGCAGCGGAATTCGGACCTCCGACTCGCTCGGCGCGATGGTGACCTGCCCGGGAAGCGCCGGGAGGACTCCGTTCGCATCGTCCATCATGAGCGTGAACGTCGTCGCCTGTGTTGTGAATTCGTCGAATCCGAGGCGGCCGATCACCAGCGACGGCGCCAGTTGCGCACGCAGGCCGAGGATCGTGGTACCGCTTCCCACCCGCCAAGGCGCACCCTCGGAGGTGGCGTAGATCGCGGGCAGCGGGATCTCGGAGAGCGACCGTGTTTCGACCGGAACGGCGAGTACGCGGCCGGAGAGTTCGCCCAGTTCATCCAGAAGATGGACGGAAACCGACACTTCGCCCGCCACGGTGGAGTCGAGCGGACCGCCCGCCGCGAGTTGCCCCGCGCGAATGGTGATCGTTTCGCCACATAGATAGACGAGCGATTGAGGCGGATTCGCAACAACCGAGAAGACGAGGTCGTACGGCGCGGGGCGATCCAGCAGCACTTGCAGTTCACCCGGAACGCTTCCGCCCTCCGAAGCGAGTCCGATGGGAGCAGATGCGACGAGACGAAGCACTGCACCTTCGAGCCCGATCAGGTCCGTGAGAATTTCGCGCGCTTCGGTTCGAACGCTTCCGTTGGGAGATCGAGTCGGCCCTATGGGACTTAGGGACTCAAGGCCGGGCTCATCAATCTCGGAGGCTTCACCCTCCGAAGCGTCAGAACTCCCATCTTCGGGATCGCCGCCAGACCCGTCTTCGCCAGTTCCGTCTCCGCCGGTTCCGTCTCCGCCAGTTCCGTCTCCGCCAGTTCCGTCTCCGCCAGATCCACCGCCGTCTGGTCCACTACCGCCAGTTCCGCCGCTGCCGGATCCCGGAGTGGCGCCACCGCCTTCACCGCCGCCACCGGTTGTCGTGGACTCGGCTTTTACATAGACGCGCAGCTGATTGCGGATCTTGAACTCGTCCAGCTTGACCACCGTCGTCCCGCCAGGCACATCGGCCCCTCCCCCCTTCGCGGTCAGTGCGACACTTCCCTCCGAGTAGACCTCGTATGTGTGGTTCAGCGGCGTCGGGCCGGATACCGAGTGCTTAATCGGCGGGAGGTCTATGGAGCCCGCTCCGTTTCCGGCTCCGGCGAAGCGCTGGCCCGTGCTGAGATCGATGCGACCCGACGCGGCGATTTCAGTCTCGCTTGCGGCTGTGACTCCCGCGGACCCACCGGTCGGTCCGGCTGCGATGCTGACGCCCGCACCGGTGGTGTGGCGCACCGAGACTGCCCGCGACTGCGTGGTCACCTCCGCGAGATCCTGCGCCTTCGAGTCGGCGATGCTGTAGCTGTGAGACGCACCCGTGATATCGACAGTGCTGCCCTGAAGCAGCACGCTCGCCTCGAGTATGCGCGACCCCATGATCAAGTAACGGTGCGAGAAACCGATCATGTTCTCTGCGGAGATCGTGCCCTGGGTGCCGGCCGCCTGCGTCACCTGGGCCGCTACGATCTGCGCTCCCCACGCCTCGCTGGAAACCTTCCCGGTCTCGTTCGGATCGGTGTCCTGGATCTGCCCCTCTGCGGCAAGCGTCGCCCCCTGCACCGTCCAGTGGATGTAGTCCGTGGTGGCCCAGCGGCGTTTGTCGTCGGGCTTGATGCCCTGCGTCAAGTCGTAGGCCCAGGTTCCGTCGTAGCGCCTCGTCTCGTTGCCCGGACGTTCGTCGTCCCAGGGCAGCTGCTCCTCGTCGGGCTCGTCGATGTTGACCGGAGGCTTCTGGTTGGAATAGGCAATGCCATGGATCTCTTTGCCCTTTTCGCTCGTACTCTTGGGTCCGTTCTCGGATGTTCCGCTCCCGCCGTCCTCGCCCATGGCCAGCGGCAAGATGCCGCACGCCAATATCACGAGTCCTCCTAGGATGAAGCGGATCGATTTTCGCAAGTTCGTTCTCCTTTCCAGTGAGATCGTGCCGGACGCGACGCCCTCGCCGCGCTTCTCCGACTTCGTTTGTCTATTTGCCGACGCTGGCGAGTTGCAGCGCCCGAATGTTTGCGACCCGTCACCCTGCGCTGGAGACCACGACGCGCACCAGGCGTGCCAGCAGGCGATCGTCTTGGATCTGCGCGCCGCGCAATCGGTCGGTGACCTCGCGCTCGATACGTTCACGCGCCTCGGCGGCGGTGCGGCGTGCGGCCGCGCCCCCGCGCGGAGTGCTCCGTACGCGCTCCCCCGCCTCGAGCAGAGCCCTGCAGGTGTGCTCCAGCGCCGAGTAGACGGCGTCGAGTTGGGCGGAGGAGAGCGTGTCGAGACCCTGCACGCGTGCCAGGTACTTCAGCAAGCGTGCGTGTGGAACCTGCCCAATCGTGCCAGCCATCGCGTCACGATTCCGGTCAGATTTGCTCGATGAAGCGACGGAGTCGTCGTCTTCCCACCCCAACTCGCGCGAGCGCCAATACCGGGGCGCCGGCGTCTCGCACGCCATGCGCGTGGTCGCACGCAGGACGCGCTCCTGTGAATCGGTGTGCGCAACGATGAGGATGAAGTTGACGACCAGGATGGCGAGATTGAGCAGGAGCGGCACGCGCGGAATACGTGAGGGCGTCCCGGAACTCGCGGTACGCGGAGAAACGGAATCCGGGGAACGGCCTGTTGTGGTTTGGGACAAGCGGACTCTCCTTTCGCGCCGTGGCATGTGGCGTCGCACCCTATAGACGCAAAGTGGTAGCGGAGAATCGTGCTGGCGCGCGCAAGTACGGTGCGGGCAGTGGGTTACAGCGTTCGCGCCAGCGAATCGCGACACGATCGCGACAGCTGTGTCGCAATTGCCTCCCGCCATCCCCGTCCGCCCCCCCGGCCCCCCCATTTACCCACGCGTTACGACGCACCCTCCGTTTGGGGCGTACATATGAGTGTCATGCAAGGTCTCCGGCAAGCACCCATACTCCGCCCCGCAATCCTGTTGCTCGTTCTCGCCTCGTGGGTAGCCGCGCAGCAGCCGCTCACTCCGCAGGCGCGTGGGCGCGCCATTCTCAGCGTCGCGCACATTGTCGTCCCGCAAGCGCGCAGTTTCCGCCGCACCCCGCGCACCGAGCCGATCCGCATCGAGAAGGTGCAGGCGCGCGTGTCGATTCTCGAAGGCACCGCGACCACGAAGCTGCTCGTAACGGTGCGCAATCCGGGACGGGTCCAGACCGAGGCGGTGCTGCTGCTGCCGGTACCCGATGGCGCCGCGGTCCATTCGTTCGACTTTCTCGGCAAGGCGAGCGAGCCGACCGCGCAGCTACTCGGCAAGGAAGAGGCGCGGCGCATCTACGACTCGATCGTGCGGCGCTCGCGCGATCCGGCGCTGCTCGAGTTCGCGGGCTACAACGTCGTGCGCACGAGCGTCTTCCCGGTGCCCGCCGGCGGCATCCAGAAGGTGACGCTCACCTACCACCACATCCTGCCCACCGACTCCAACCGCCTCGACTACGTGCTGCCGCGCAGCGAGTCGCTCGATGTCGCCACGCCGTGGGAGATCGACCTCGACATCAAGTCGAAGAGCCCCATCGCGACCGTCTACTCCCCCAGCCACGAACTGATCGTGAAGCGCCACGACGCGCGCCACATCACGCTCAAGGTCAAGGCGACGGGGCGACTCCAGCCGGGCGCGTTTCGCCTTTCCGCACTGCTTGAGCGCAACGGCGTCGCGGCGTCGCTCTTCGCGTATCCCGACCCGACCATCGGTGGCGGCTACTTCCTGCTGCTGGCCGGCATCCCGACGCGCATCTCACAGGACCAGAATCGACTCAAGCGCGAAGTGACCCTCGTGCTCGACCGCTCCGGCAGCATGGCCGGCGGCGCACTCGACCAGGTCAAGCAGGCGGCCAAGCAGATCATCGGCGGCCTTGAGCCGGGCGAGACCTTCAACATCATCGACTACAGCACCGCGGTCGAACTTTTCTCGTCCAAGCCGGTGCCCGCCGACGACGCACACCGCCGGCGCGCCTACGCATACCTCAACAGCCTGCGCGCCATCGGCGGCACCAACATTCACGACGCGCTCATCGAGGCGCTGCGCCAACCGCCGAGCGAGGGCAAGCTGCCGATCGTGCTGTTCCTGACGGACGGCCTGCCGACCATCGGCGTCACCGCCGAGACGGAAATCCGCAAGCTGGTCGAACAGGGCAATCCGCACAAACGTCGCGTGTTCACGTTCGGCG
>CBDURV010000068.1:0-11337 GCA_965369495.1 uncultured bacterium | reverse complement strand
TCTATGACTCCTCAGTCGCGCTTGGATCCATGCTGCAGCACGAGGCCGCATCCGCGAGCAACGTTGCGCAGCATCGGGAGCGCGGTGTCGTCATCGCGGACGCCTTGGCGCAACTTCCCGACGACTACGCGGAGGTCATTCGGCTCCGCAATCTGGAAGAGCTCAATTGGGAAGAGACGGGAGTGCGAATGGGACGCACGGCTGGCGCCGTGCGCGCGCTGTGGGGAAGAGCGGTGCAACGCCTTGCGCCGATCCTGGAGGGAAAGCGGCTATGAAACGAGCAGTCGGTATCGATGGGGAGGGCAATCCGCAGCTGGTCGAGGCGATGGACGAGTTCCTTGCGGAACTGGAGGCCGGGAGCGCGGTCGACCGCGAGCAGTTCCTCGCGCGTTTCCCCGCCATCGCCGACGACCTTCGCCCGTGTCTTGACGCGCTGACGTTCGTTCACGGTGCATCCATCGGTGGCACCGCGTGCTCCACCGCGGACCAAAACGAACTCTGTGGGCGAGCGCTGGGAGACTTCCGGCTCGTGCGTGAGATCGCGCGGGGCGGCATGGGGGTCGTCTACGAAGCGGAGCAGCTTTCGCTGGGCCGCCAGGTGGCGCTCAAGGTTTTGCCGTTTGCCGCCGTGCTCGACGAGCGGCAGCTCCAGCGATTTCGCTTCGAGGCGCAGGCCGCGGCACTGCTGCATCACACGAACATCGTGCCGGTGTACGCGGTGGGGCAGGAGCGCGGCGTGCACTACTACGCCATGCAGTACATCGCGGGCCAAACACTGCACGGCGTCATCGAGGAAATGCGCGGACTCGAAACGAAACAGAATAGCGAAAGTTCACGATCCGACTCCCTGGGCGCCATCACGAAGGAGAAGTCGTCCCGCAGCACCACCTATTGCAGGGCGGTAGCGAAGCTCGGCATCCAGGCCGCCGGCGCGATCGACTACGCGCACCAGCAAGGGGTGATCCATCGCGACATCAAACCGGCGAATCTGCTCGTCGACGCGCAGGGACACCTGTGGATCACCGACTTCGGCCTTGCTCGCTCAACCAACGACACCGGTCTCACGATGACCGGCGACCTCGTGGGGACGGTGCGCTACATGAGTCCCGAACAGACGCTGGCCAAGCGCGTCCCGGTTGACCATCGGACCGATGTCTATTCGCTTGGCGCGACGCTGTACGAGGTGCTGACGCTGGAGGCGGCATTTCCCGGTGCCGATCCGCATCAGGTCATTCACGACATCGCGTTCAAGGAGCCGGTGCCCCCGCGCAAGCTCAACCCGACAGTGCCAGTCGAGCTCGAGACCATCGTGCTCAAGGCACTGGCCAAGGACCCCGGCGCACGCTACGCGACCGCGGCAGAGCTTGTCGATGACCTGCAGCGCTTCCTCCAAAACAAGCCGATTCACGCGAAGCGACCGAGCTGGATCGACCGCGCCGGCAAGTGGGCGACTCGGCACAAGCCGATCGTCGTGGCGGCCGCGTTGATCTTGATCGTCACGACCATCGCCCTCGCGGCGAGTAACTACCGCATTGCCAAAGAGGAACTGGCAGCACAAACCGCGCTGGAGCGCGCGGAATCGAGCCTGGAGTCGGCGAGGCGGGCGGTCGATCGCTTTCTCGCGAAATACGGACTGCGCGACGCCACGATGCTCGATGACCGCCCGGTTCCCATCGAGGGCCGCAACGAGCTGTTGGAGCAGGCGCTCGAATTCTATGACAGTTATCTGCTGCAGAGACCGGACTCGGATGTCCTGGCAAACCAGGCCGCGATCTTCGCTGTGCTGGGACGAACCGAAGAGGCCCTCGCGGCGTGTGAACAGGGTTTGGTGCTCGACCCCACTAACGCGGCTTTACATCGAACCAAGGGATCGGTGCTCGGAGTGCTCGGCCGGCACGATGATGCGCTGGCGGTGCTCGCGACCACACTCGACTTGGCCCCCGAGCAGTTCCGCGCATATTTTGCCCGCGGCGTGATTCTACTCAAGCTGGGGCAGCTCGAGGAAGCGCTTGCGGACTTCAAAGAAGCTTATCGAATCAACCCTGCCTACACGCGGGCCTTGCCGAACTGCGGAGTTGCGCTCATGCGACTCGGGCGACTCGATGAGGCGCTCAAGTTTTGCCTCTGCGCGGTGAAACAGGATCCGACCGAGGCCATGGCGCATTGCAACCATGGCGCCGTCTTGAATCTCCTCGACCGAAACCTGGAAGCCTTGGCGGCATACGAGCGCGCAATCGTACTCGAACCGAACTATGTCCAGGCGCACAGCGAGCGCTCCTTTACGTTGGTTCAATTGAAGCGCTACCCGGACGCGCTCGATGCGGCCGATCGGGCCATTGAACTGGGCCCCGATGTCGTAGACGGGCTTGTGTCCCGAACGAGGGTGCTGCTTAGGCTGGGACGGGTCGAGGACGCTTGGGACACAAATGCGATTGCGCTCGCAATGAACTCGAACGACGTCGGCGTCCAGCTCATCTATGGAAAACTCCTCGTCACGCGAAATCGCCACGAAGAGGCCCTAGTCGCATACGAGCGTGCCGCCGAGCTCGCTCCGCGGAGCGCTAACGCGTACCAAAACCGCGGAAGCGTCCTAAGAAAGCTTGGGCGTCGAAACGAAGCTCTGGAGGCTTACGAAGCCGCGGTACGGATCAAGTCGAGTGCCACCACCAACAACAGTCTCGGAGTCGGGCTCTATGCCCTTGGGCGTTACAGCGAGGCTCTTGAAGCGTTTGAAAAAGCGATCGCATTCGACGGCAATTTCCACCTCGCCCACTCGAACCGGGGCAATGCATTGAGGGCCTTGGGGGAATTCGAACTCGCACTGTTGGCCTACGAGAGCGCCCTTGCACTCAATTCGACGCTGGCCAACGCGCACTATGGGCGAGCCCGCGTGCTGAGGCACTTCGGACGCACCGAGGAGGCGCACGACGAATACCGCGCAGCGATCGAAAACGACGAGAATCATGTGAATGCGCTGTGCGACTACGGTGTGGCCCTTATGGAAGCAAGCAAGCTCGGACAGGCACTTTCCATGTTCGATCGTGCCCTCGCGATCAATGAGAAGGACAGTCGCTCGCACGTCAACCGCAGTGTTACCTTTCAGCTCATGGGCAGAGATCGGGATGCGCTGGTCGCGATTGAACTGGCGATTGAGGTGGAACCCGGCCTGCGCAACGGCCACTACAATCGCGCAACCATCTTGCGGAACCTGAAGCGCCTTGACGATTCGATACTTGCGATCGATAGGGCCATTGCCGGGGATCCGAAGCGGGCCGACTTTCACCACTTTCGCGGCGTTCTGCTCCTACAACTTGAGAAAATGCCGGATGCGGTGGATGCGTTCAACCGCGCGATAGCGCTCGGGCTGCCGGACGCCGAACCCGCGAACAGCCTCGCGGAGGGCAACGCGTTGTCGCCCGATCCGGAACTGCGCGACTGCGTCCGCGCGGTCAAGAGGGGGCAGGCCGCGGTCCGATACGACCCAAGTAACAGGATCTACCGGAGCAGGCTCGGCATTTCGTACTACTACGCCGCCGAATATCAGCGGTGTCAGGAAACGCTGCGCCGATCGATTGAAATGAGCCGCGGTGGCGACGCGCGGGACTGGTTCTACTTGGCAATGACGAGGAAGCGACTCGGCCTGGGCGGCGCCGAGAAATGCTACGGGAAGGCGATCGCTTGGATGGACCAGCACGCGCCCGAAGACCAACTCGAGGATCTAGGACGCATTCGCTCGGAAGCCGAACAGCTCCTAGGAATCACGAAGAAGTAGGCCCACGCACGGGACGAAGAGAGGGTAGTACTGCGTCCGCTTGCCGCAAGAACGACACCGCAGCGCCGGGTACCGCTCCTCCAAGGCCGTGTCGCCCTCGGTCTGGGGTATTCGGTCCGGCCGGCCCTACGGCGAGACCAATTCCCACAGGATCAGCGCGCCGGTCTGCGCGGGAATCGTCACCGTGGTCGTGAACGATTCGCCCGAGCCCGGAGTCGTGGATTGCAGGGCGACACCTTGGCCTGCCGCGTTTGTCGCATCGGAGACCATGTAACGTCGCACGGTGAACGCGGCGGCGCCCCAAGGCAGGTTGTTGACCGCCAGATCAAAGCGGGTCTCTTCGAGCGCTCCGGGTGCGTCCGCCGTCCAGGCGATAACGACTCTGTCGTTGCCGGGGCTCGATCCCGCCATGACGAATTGTCCGTCGGTCGCGTTGACCGGAAGCGCTTGCAGCGCCGGATTGAACTTCGCCAGCGCGCGGTAGACGTCGGCGGCCGGTTTGGGTGCTGCCGGGCCCGCGAAGAGGATGCCGAGAATGCCGTTTCCAGGGAACAGGTCGCGCAGCAACGCCTCGTGCGCGAACTGCACGCCGTGCAGTTGCAGCAGCATCATCGTCTTGGCGCGGAAGAGGCCGTGTTCGATGGTGTCGTAGACGGGGTCGATGCCATTCAGGTCGCGTCCCCATTCCGCGTTGACCACCGGCTTGGAAAGGGATAGCAGGCTCATCACCGTGGTTAGCCGCTGGCATGACGCGAAGTGGTCGAGGGGTTCGTCGGAATAGGAGTGGTACGAAACGAAGTCGAGGCGAGTCGAGTTGGCTACGACGTTCGCGAGGAAGTCTACGGCGAAGTACGGCGTGGATTCGCCCGGTTGGAACGCGAACGAGCCGCCTCCCAACTGAATCAGGCCCGAGATCTGCGCATCGGCGTCGATCTCCGCCGCGATTGCGTTGTACATGGAGATGAACTGCGCGCGTGTGCCGGTCCAGAAAAACGGCAGCGGCTGTCCGGTGCCGGAGATCAGATCGGGTTCGTTCCCGATTTCGATGTGCGTGATCCCGAAATCGGTCGTTCCCGCGAAGAGCCCGCGTACATGTCGCACCGCGTTGCGCACGACACGCGCGTAGACGGCGTCGCTCGTCGGCGGCGCCGTGCGAATCCCGTTCGAAAACGAGAGCGTGCCGTCCACTGCCGCGAGGTTGTTCGAGTTGCTCGGGATCTGCTCCGCGCTCAGCGTGAACGGCATGTAGTCGAAGCAGAGGAACGGCAAGACGCCATCGCCCGTGATCGCGGTCAACTGCGCATCGAGCCAGGTGAAGTCGTACTTGGTGGGATCGTCCGCGTCGGTCAGGTTGTTCCCGCCCCGGTAGTACTCGCGGTCAACGAGGCGGAGCAGGTTGGTGTCGCTGCTGGTTCCGTTCGTGGGCGG
The DNA here is from genome assembly GCA_965369495.1 of uncultured bacterium. Taxonomy (GTDB): domain Bacteria; phylum Planctomycetota; class PLA2; order PLA2; family PLA2; genus JBCDBY01. The sequence continues at coordinate 6,137 of CBDURV010000068.1, read as the reverse complement.
AGTCATGCCGACTTCCCAGCGACCAACGGAGCAACGCAGGGACCGCGGTGCCAGTGACTGGAACAGCGGCGTAAAGCCGGGATCGCTCTTATAACTCAGATGCGTGTAGGAGAGGTCGTAGTGATCGGCCCAGAGGGGCGCTAGCGTGCCGGCCACCGAACCTGCATCGACCGTCGCCGCGACCGTCGTGGTGGTGATCGTCGTCTCGCCCGACGATCCGCCGCCGCATGCGGACAGGCAGAACACGAGGCAGAGCGGTATTGCGAGTAGGCGCATAGGGTCTATATCGTGTCCTTTCCGCAGCGGGCTGGAGCGCGATCCGAAAGATGGAGAAAAGGTGCCAGGCACCGTACTTCCAAGTATCCTGCGCGGTGCTCGGCGGGGGTGTTCTTCGTCGTGCTCCGTGGGCTCCGGGAAGCAGGTGTGAATCCTGCGCGGGGCCGCCGCTGTAAGCGACATCACGGGTGATCGCGAAATGCCACTGGGAGAACGGGTCAAGGATGCCCGCGCCCTCCTGGGAAGGTGCGGTCACCTCGGTCGTGAGCCAGAAGACCGTCCCACGGGTGATTGGCAGTTCCGCGTGCTCGCGCCAGCGCGTTGGCCAACATGGAGGTCGTGCATATGCACACCCGACTCTTCCTGCTCTTGGCTCTGTTTGTCTCTTCGATCGCGTGTGGCGGTGGTTCTTCCGGAACCGAAACGCCCGAGCAAGGCGCACCCGGCGTTCCCAAGTCGCCGACGGCGCCCACCAATCCGCGGCCCCCGTAACCCCCTCTTTCGACGCAACCGGAGGTGGACTTCAAGTACGACTTCATCGATCTCACCAAGGCGGGCGCGTTCCCTTCGGATCTCGTCTCTGACGGCGCGGGCTCGCTCTACTCGGTCAACGACGCGCAGATTCCCGCGACCGTATTGAAGTTCCCGTCCACTGGCGGCACGCAACCGACGCCGACGGTGCAGATCGGCGCCGCGGATCTGATCGACCACGACGGCACACAGCCCGCCAAGGCACCGGCCGCCATCGACTACGGCGGCGGACTCTTTGGCGCCTTTACCGGCGATCTCGAAATTGTCGGCAACCGTTGGCTCTTCGCCACCGTCGGCGCCGGCAACTCGCTCAGCCGGAACAGCGGCAGCCTGCTGCGCCTCGCCAATCTCGTGCTGATCGATACGCAGCAGGGGCGCGTCGTGCAGGCGGTCAATCTTGCTTGGACCTACCTCGGCAATGGCACCGACAACACCGGTGCGCCGTACGCCGGCATTCCGCAGAGTCTGCCGTCGCAGATCGCCTACGTTCCCAACGGCAATGTGCCGGGCACGGGCAAGGTGTATGTCGCCATGTCCAACGGCGCGGGCACTTCGAACGGGCTGAGCGTCTGGTTTCAGGGCACCGTGCAGGTGTGGAGCGTGGACTTCCGCCAGAACCGGCCGATCGCTCCGCTCCTGACCGGCAAGGCGCCGACCGACGCCACGCGCCTCTACGTGGGCGCGCACTACAACCCGGTCGGCCTGACGCACTTTCCCGCGGCGACGGGTTTCAACTACCTCGTCCTGACGCAGGCGGGCGGTTCGATCTTCGATGCCAACTTCGTTGCGTTGCCGCAGAACAACGCGGTGCTGTCGTTCCTCGAGTTGGAGACGGAGCAGTGGAAGCCTGGCTACGACATCGATCTTGGGCCGATCCTGCCCTCGCCGCAGAAAATCGCGCTGGGGCGGGACTCGCTGGGGCGATCATTCGGTGTCGTATCGAGTCAGACCTACTCCGCCGCCTACTTCTTCGATCTGAGCGGCCTCGATACAGTCCCCGCGCAACCCGGCAGTCTCGGTCTGCTGCAGACGGTGGATATCGCACCGGCCGGGTCCCAGAACGCCGGGTCCGGATTCCACCCGGGCATCGGCCTCACGCCTTCGTCGCGCACGCTGGTCGCGTCCACTTTCGCGCCGCCGCAGCTGCACGTCATCGCGCTGCCGGCAGACATTCAGAACGGCCAGTTCGTGGTGAATCCCGCGCCGTTTGACACGGCCCACATGCAGGCGGATCCGGCTTCCAGCCTCGGCGCGTTGGTGGTGCCGGCCAACAACGTGAGCGACGCCTACGTGATCGCCAACGGCACTTTCGACTCGACAACTTTCGCCCCCAAGGGAAACGCCTTCGTCGGCGCCTTGACGACCCGCGACGGACTTGAGTAGCCGGGTTACGATTCAGCGTTCGATGATCCCGAGAAAAGAAGGAACGAATGCGTAGGTCCATACTCACACTGCTGCTGTTCGCCGGGTTGGCGGCGGCGCAAGACGAACACCGTCTCGCATCACTGGTCCCGCCCGACACGATGTTGCTGGCCGAGTTCGACGATCTCGGCGGCTACGAGCGGTGGACGCGCGAGACGGCTCTGGGCCGCATGTGGGTCGAACCCGAAATGCAGCAGTTCGTCGGTGGCCTGCACAAGGCGATCGCGGCAGCGGTGGAGAATCTCCGTCGCCAGGGCATGGATCCGTTCGCCATCGCGGGCCTTGAGCCGACCGATTTCACCGGCATCGCGGTTCGCCGCGCGGGTCTTGCGGTGATCGATGTCGATCTGGAAAACAACGGTCGCCCCGATCTCGTACTGACGATCCAGTGCCGCAAGGGCATCAAGAACGTGCGCAAGATCCTCCAGGCGGTGCGTACCGCGGCGGGCACCTTCGCCGGCATCGGATTCAAGGTCGAGAAACACGGCGATATCGAGGTCTCGTGGGCGGAGATCCATCAGGCCGGCGAAATCGTCATGGCGTTCATCGGCGACCGTTTCGTTCTCACCACCAGTCGCGCCCGCATGCATGACGTGCTGACCCGGCTTAAGGGCGGCCGCGTGCAGGCGCTCGCGAACGCGCCGCAGTTCGTCGAGACGCTGCGGCGCATGGGCGCCAGCAAGACGGCCGCGCTCGTCTACGTCGATGTGCAGCGCATTGCCAAGCGCGTCGGTCCCGTAGTGAAGGCGCTCGTGGGAGACGATTGGGACAAGGAAGCTGCGCCGATGCTCTCCCTGCTCGGACTCGACGCGATCGAGCGCGTGGCGCTGGCGGACGTGCCGCAGGGCGTCAACTGGCGAACGGAGTTCTTTGTCAAGCTGAGCGAGCGCCGAGGCCTCTTCAGCCTCATTCAGGACGCTCCCACCTCGCACCGATTTGCCGCTTACACGCCCGAGAACGCGTTCTACTACGTGGCGGAACGCGGCGACATGGTGCGCTACTTCGACGACCTGATGAAGTGGGGCGCCAAGATCGATCCGCGCGCCACGCAGGAGGCGCGGGAGATGATCGCGCGCTACAACAAGGTGCTCGGCATCGATCTGCGCAACGACTTCATGCAGAGCTTCGGCGACGAGTGGGCGGGCTACGTTTCGGTGCCCGAGGGTGGGGGCATGATTCCCGACATGGTCGTGTTCGCCTCCGTGAAGGATCGCGCCCGCCTCGAGAAGTCACTGCGCGCGCTCGTGGAAAAGTACACCGCCGTGCTCGGCATGTACGGCGAGCGCAAGGTCAAGCGCGCCCCCAAGATTCGCCACCGTAAGAGCATGGCGGGTTCGCACGCGATCCACTCGATCGAGATCACCGACCGCCGCGGCGAGCCGATCCCGATCATGCCGAGTTGGACGGTCGGCGAGGACTACGTCATGTTTGCGCTCTGGCCGCAGACGTTGCGCAACGCGCTCGCGCGCACGCGCAGCCTGCGTGACAACGCAGAGTTCAATCGCCTGCGCCGCTCGGTGCCGCAGGGGTCGATCGCCTCCAGCTATGTGGATTGCCCCAAACTCGTTGGCTTCGCCTACAACACCCTGGTGCCGGTTCTCCAGGGTCTCCAGGGCGCGATCAACCGGGAGTTGGCGCCCTACGGCGCGTCGATCAACCTGCACGAGCTACCGCCGTCGAGCGTGATCACGAAACACCTTTCGCCCTACATGAGCTACGTCAAGATGGAGAAGGACGCGATGCGCATCGGTTACGTTTCTCCGTTCGGACTTTCGCTCACCGCCATGAGCGCGGGCGGAATGGGCGCACTCGTGGGCGCCGCCTACATGGCGGGGCGGCAGCGCGTACAGGTGGTAATGGTGGAGGCGGAAGAGGCGCAGGCCGAGGAACTCGGCGCGCATGCCATGCGTCGCCACTACGAGGAGCGGCTGCGCAAACTCGAACGGCAGATCGCCGAACTCCGCAAGTTGATCGAGGAGAAATAGTGGTCGCGGATTTCCGATCCGACACGGTCACGAGGCCGACCTCCGCCATGCGTGCCGCCATGGCCGCGGCGGAGGTCGGCGACGATGTGTTCGGCGACGACCCGACCGTCCACAAGTTGGAAGAGCGCGTCGCCGACCTGTTTGGCAAAGAAGCGGCGCTCTTTTGTCCCAGCGGCACGATGGCCAACCAGATCGCCATCGGGCTGCGGGTGTCGCCGGGCGACGAGATCCTCATGGAGGAACTCGCCCACACCTTCCACTTCGAGGTGGGGGGCGCGGCGCGTCTGTGGGGGGCGCAGGCGCGTCTCTACCCGAGCGATCACGGCACCCCTGACCCTGCCGCCGTTGCGGCGCTGGTGCGCGGCGAAAACGTGCATCTCTCCCGCACGACACTCTGCCTCGTCGAGAACACCAATAACTTCCACGGGGGCCGCGTGGTCGCGTTGGAAGCGATGCAGGCGTTGCGTGCCGCGTTGCCGCAGAGCGTTCATCTGCATCTCGATGGGGCACGCCTGTGGAACGCGCACGTCGCCAGCGGCACGTCGTTGCGCGACTACGCGGCCACGGCCGACACCGTGCAGGTTTGTTTCTCGAAGGCGCTCGGCGCGCCCGTCGGCAGCGCCGTAATCGGTGACGCCAGTGCGATCGCCGAAGCGCGTCGCCTGCGCAAGCTACTCGGCGGCGGTATGCGCCAGGTTGGCGTGCTCGCCGCGCCCTGCCTGCTCGCCCTCGACGAGGGCTTCGATGCGCTGGCCGAGGATCACGCGCGCGCCAAGCGGCTCGCGGAAGGCTTCGGTGTGGACCCCGCGACGGTTGAGACGAACATCGTCATCGCGAAGGTGCCCAATGCCCCAGAGGTCGAGGCGCGTCTCAAGGATCTCGACGTGTGGGTCATCGCCATCGGCCCCGACACGATTCGCCTCGTGACCCATCGCGACGTCGATGATGCCCACATCGATCAAGCGCTGACTGCTGCCGCCAAGGTCATTTGACTCGAAATCGGCTTTGGGCCTTGAACTCTGGGCTTTGGGATGCGGAGTCGGAAGCCCATAGCTCAAAGCTCACAGCCCAAGGCCGTTCGCGGGCTAACTCTTCGCTTTGATCTTGATCGACTTCCAGAACGCCTTGAGCTCCTTGGAGAAGGCGCGCTTGGCGTTGGCGTACATGATCATGTCGAACTCGTAGAGCCGGCCGTTCTCGTGGAGCAGCACGCGGTAGTCGGCCCACGCGACGATGCCGGACTTCTTGACCTTGCCCGCCATCTGGACCTGGAAGCCCTCCTTGCTGCCGCGCTTGCGATAGACCTTGGGGCGCTTCGGAATGCGCGCATTGTTGTAGCCGTTGCCGAAGCGCTTCATGGCGCCCTGGACCAGTCCGTCCGTCTTGAGCTTGGTGGCGCTGGCGAGATGAATGCGCACGCGGATCTCGCAGCCGTCGCCATTGGCCTCGACACGGCGGAGGTGTTTCCAGATGCCCTTGTCGCCGTCCACGTCGGGCGGTCGCTCGACAAAACCGGCCGGCTTGAGGATGGTCAGCTTGTAGTAGGCGTGCGTAAGTTTCTTCGCTTTGAGCGCTGCCGGGTCCGCGGCGGCCGCTTCCGGCGCGCCCTTGGGATCGAACAGCGTGAACCCCTCCAGCACTTCGCGCCACTGCTTCTCGGTCTCGTCGTTGCTGGCAAACTCGACCAGCACCTCGTAGTAGCGTGTTCCGTCGCGCACGAAGAGCGCCAACTTGGTGCGCTGCTTGCCGGCGTTGCGGCCGATGCGCCGCGCGCCGCCGCTGCCCTCCAGCACAAGGTCGCCGAGCGCCTTGGCGCGCGGCGCGGCGAGGTCGGCGACGGGCGACGAGGTCTTGTCGCTCGGCACTTTATCGATGCGCACGCGGACAGTGACGTCGCCGTTCTTGAGTTGTTGGCCCCAGGGC
>CBDURV010000067.1:0-11647 GCA_965369495.1 uncultured bacterium | reverse complement strand
CGGCGAACGCGATCGCCAGCCCGACGAAAAGTAGCCCGTCACGAACCGACACCAAAAACACACGCGCCGTCGAACCCAAACAACGAGTTCGGCGGCGCGCCTCATTTGAGCGGCGAACTCCTCCAGCGCCGGCCAGCTGCGGCGCGGGGTCGCTCGCTGCGCTGCGCACGTTGTGGGTGATGGGTTCTGGGTTGTGCGTCGCAACCAGACCATCCGTCCGCAAGCGCTCACGAGCGGGCATCAAGAGTCCTGTGCCAGCGCCGCAATCGACCGAGGCCCAACCCCCTACTCATTTTCCGTGCGGCAGCCTGGTCGCGACGCATCACTCATCACTCACAACCCAAAACCGGTCGGCAGCATCCGACTCGCGGTCTCTTGCAGCGAAACGCTTCCTACTCAATAGGCCAAGCGCTCGCAGTTCGGTCTTCGCGAATCAACCCAACGTGATTCGCCGGTACCGCCTCCCAACCGGGATCGTTCGATAGCGGCTCCGACGCAACGATGGCGGTAGTCGCTCCGCTTCCGGGATCGACCATGTGGCACGAATCCCCTTCGCAGACGTAGCGACGCCCTTCGTGGTAATAGAGCGTCGCCATCGCACCGGTCGGGTCGTTGGAGTAGCGCGTACACGCGACCCGTTCGCCATCGGTCACGCACAAGTTCAAGTACGACGGTTCACCCTTCGCCACGGCCACGGTGCGCTTGATCGTCGCCACCAGCGCCGCCGCCATCGCATCGCCGGGCTCTCCCTCCCGGCGGCCCTCCCACTCATCGAGGAAAATCGCGAACAACAATTCCGAGTCGGTGGTTCCCTCGATACCGTCGTAAATCGCATCCGGCAGATCACGTAGCAGGGCGCGGCGGGCGCGCGCGAAGTCGCCGATCCCGCCGTTGTGGCAAAACGCGAACCGCTCGTGCATGAAGGGGTGGCAATTCGTCTCTACCACCGGCAACCCGGGCGAAGCGGCGCGCACGTGGGCCAGAATGCAGTCCGAGCGCATGGCGGGCGCGAGGCTGCGGAGATTCTGGTTGTTCCACGCCGGCGTGACCGTCCGCACGCGCACGGGCGACCCCTCGTACCCATCCACGTACCAGGCCACACCGAAGCCGTCCCCGTTCACCCGCAGGCGGAACTCCTTGGCATCGAAACTCTGGTGGACGAGCGAATTCGCGGGACGGAGCAGCAGTGAATCGAGCGTGATCGGCTCGCCGAGGTAGGCAACGAAGCGGCACATGGCCGCCAGCATGCCATTTGACACAAGCCGTTTCGTTCCGAGACGCGGTATCGATATCGAACGGATTCCCTCTCTGCCGGTTAAGGCGCGCCGCCACGAGGTCGAAGAAAGGCCAGCGACCGCACTTTCACCCGGATCAGCGCAGCAGGCGCGCCGTACCGGGACGCGGTTCATGGAGGCAATCATGTGGGTCATTAATTCGCAGCGCGCAGTCGCGCTACTGGTTCTCGTTTTGGCGCCCGGGTGCGCCCTGTTCGCGGGCAAGGCCAAGGGCCCCGAAGAGGTTCATGACCTCGTCGGCTCGATCGAACGCGTCTATGTCGATTCGGAACTCGCTCGCGAGCGCACCTCCTCGGCCGTGACCGCCCTCGAATCGATCGCGTCGCAGGACTTCGGCGACGATTCGCCGGCCGCCTACGCCGACTTCGTCGCCCGCGTCGAGGCGGCCGAGGAAGCCGCCGAGCAACTCGCCGACTCCATCGATCCGATGAAAGACGCATCGCGGCCCGTCTTCGACAAGTGGGAAGACGAGATCAAGCAGTTCAGCAGCGCCTCGATGCGCGCCCGCAGCGAGGATCGGCTCGCCGAGACGCGCAAGCGCTACGACGAGATCGTCGATGCCGCCGACCGCGCCGTCGAGACGCTCGCCGAGGTCAACCAGGGGCTGCGCGACCACGCGCTCTTCCTGAGCCACGACTTCAACGCCCAGTCCATCAACGCCATCCAGGCGGATGTGCGCACGCTGGCGTCACGCGCCCGCGAGCTGGAGCTGAGCCTGGAAACCTGCATGACCGCCGCGCGCGGGTATGTCGAGAACTCGGCACTGCCCGAGACGGCGCCGCTCGCGGCGTCCAGCAACGAGGCGAGCGTGTCGAGCGAGGGTGAAAAAGACCCCGCCGAGACGGCAGTCAAGAAGGTCAGCACCGGTCGGGACCGTCCGTAATCCCGCTCTGACTCACGGAAAGAACTGCACAGTCAAGGGTGTCACGGCGCGACGATGAGCTGGACCGTTCTCGTCGCGCTGGTGATCGCCCTGGGCTTCGCGCTCGTCGCGCTGCTCCTCCGCCGTGCTGAGCTGGCGCGCATTCGCCGCAACCTGGGCCGCCGCGAGAAGGCGGTCCTTCAGGGTAGCGCCGACGCGCTGCTCCACCACCCGGTCATCGACCTGACGCGCTGCCTCGGGTGCGCCACATGCGAGGCGGTCTGCCCCGAAAACGGCGTGCTGGAGATCGTGCATGGCCAGGCGGTGGTGGTGAACGGCGCGCGCTGCGTCGGCGTCTCCGCCTGCGAGCGCGAGTGCCCGGTCGGCGCGATCACGGTCACGGTCCGCAACCTCGAGACGCGCGACGACATTCCCGTCGTCGATGAAGGGCTCGAGGCGATCGGCTCGCCCGGTCTCTTCCTGGCCGGCGAGGTCACCGCCCACGCGCTGATCAAGACCGCCATCGAGCACGGCACGGCCGTCGCACGCGAGGTCGCGCGCCGCTACGCCGACGGCGAGGTCGAACGCAACGGCGTGCTCGATCTGTGCATCGTCGGCGCCGGGCCGGCCGGACTCGCCGCCTCGCTCGAAGCGAAACGCCACGGCCTGCGCTGCCTGACGCTCGACCAGGAGCGAACGCTGGGCGGCACCGTGGCCAAGTACCCGCGCCGCAAGCTGGTGCTCATGGAACCGGTGGACCTCCCGCTCCACGGCCGCCTCAAAAGCACCGAGTACACCAAGGAGGAGCTGATCGATCTGTGGACGGCGATCGCCGAGGAGCAGCAGCTGCCCATCGAGGGCGGCGAGGTCTTCCGCGAACTCGAACGGGACGAAGCCGGCCACTACGTCGTGCGCACCGAGACCGGCGCCTACAAGGCGCAGCACGTCTGCCTCGCGATCGGACGCCGCGGCAGCCCGCGCAAGCTGGGCATCCCCGGCGAAGAGTCCTCCAAGGTCGCGTACAGCCTGCTCGACGCCAACTCCTATCGCGATCGACACCTGCTGGTCGTCGGCGGTGGCGACACCGCGGTCGAAACGGCACTCGGCCTCGCCCAACAGCAGGGCAACCACGTCACGCTCTCCTATCGCAAGGAGCACTTCTTCCGCCTCAAGCAGCGCAACCTCGAGCGCATCGAGCAGGCCCAGGCGGAAGGGCGCATCGACGTGCGCTTCGCCAGCAACGTGCTCGCCATCGACCCGCAGAGCGTCGAGATCGAGAACGCGGACGGTGCGCGGGAACAGCTTGCCAACGATGAGGTCTTCGTCATGGCGGGCGGAACCGCGCCCACTGACTTGCTGTCGCGCGCAGGCGTCTCGTTCGATCCGAAGCTGCGCGATTCCGGTCCCGCCATCACGGAGCAGGGCACCGGCCTGGTAGCCGCCTTGAGCGTGGGCTTCCTGCTGACCGTGGCGGCGCTGGTCTGGGCACTCTGGAATCGCGACTACTACGGCCTGGCCACCGACCTGCGCCCCACCCACGACAAGCACGAGTGGCTGCGCCCCGGCCGCGCCGCCGGTCTCTTCTTCGGGATCACCGGCGCGAGCATGGTCGCGATCAACCTGCTCTACCTCGTGCGCCGCTCGCCGCGCATGCGCCTGCGCATCGGCTCGCTCCAGGCCTGGATGACCAGCCATATCGCCACCGGCATTCTCGCGCTCCTGTGCGCACTGCTGCACGGCGCCATGTCGCCCGGGGATACGCCCGGGGGACATGCGCTGTGGGCGCTCGCCGTGCTGCTCGTCACCGGCGCGATCGGCCGCTACTTCTACGCCTACCTGCCGCGCGCCGCCAATGGCCGCGAACTCAAGCTGGCGGAGGCGCGCGCCAGTCTCGGTAACCTCTCGGTCGCGTGGGACCAGGGCGAGCGGCGCATGCGCGAGATCAACGAACTCGTCGCGCAGCAGCAGTGGAAGCACTCCCTGTGGAGCCGCATCGCGGCGCTGCTGCGCGGCGACCGCGACCTCGGCAAGCTGATTACGCTGATCGAATTCGACGCCCGCAAGGAGGGCATCGACGAGGCGCGCGTGCGCGAGATGTGCACCCTCACGCGGCAGGCCTACCGCACGGCGATGGCCACCGCCCACTACGAGGACCTGCGCGGTCTGCTCAACTCGTGGCGCTTCCTGCACCGCTGGATCGCGCTCCTGATGGTGCTGCTGCTCGTCGTGCACATCGTCCACTCGCTCTTCTACGGCTATGGCGGAGGCGGCTCATGAGCCTGCGCAGCCCCCGCGTCTGGGCCATCGTCCTGTCACTGGCGACGATCGGCATCTACTTGACGACGGCGCTCGGACGCACGTCGCCCGGCCACGTCGCGACGGTGCATGGACGCATTGCGGCGTTGGAGGGCGGTGACAACTGCGCCGCGTGCCATGGCGGCTGGTTCGGCAACATGACCGACTCCTGCCTCGCCTGCCATGAACCGATCAAGGAGCAGATCGCGAAATCGCACGGACTGCACGGTGTGCTGGGCGCCGAGAAGGCCAACGGCTGCGCGACCTGCCACGCCGAACACCACGGCGAGAACTTCGCGCTCGTCAATCGGCAGAGCTTCCTGCGCGCGGACGTGCCCGACCCGAAGGATTTCGACCACGACCGCATCGGTTTCCTGATGAAGGGCAAGCACATGGAACTGGAGTGCGCCAAGTGCCACGAACACGCCGACGCGCAGCCGCTGCCGGAAGGAGTCGGGCGCTTCGTCGGCCTGGAACAACGCTGCGGAGCCTGCCACAAGGATCCGCACGAAGGACAGATGGCGCTGGCGTGCGCCACCTGCCACAGCCAGGAATCCTTCGACAAGTTCGAGGCGCTCGGCCACGACCGCTATCTGCACCTCTCGGGCGGGCACGCCGAAGTCGCCTGCGCCACCTGCCACGAGCCCGCATCGTCGCACTCGCTGCAGGTCCTCGGCGGCGGACGCCAGCAGGGCCGGCGCGAATGCACCGACTGCCACGAGTCGCCGCATGACAGCGAGTTCACCCTGAACGTCGCGCGCGCCGCCGACAAACAACCCGAATCCACCTGCATCCTCTGCCACAAGGCGGACCACGAGGGCTTCCGCAACGAGAAGCTGACGGTCACGCCGGCGCAGCACGCCGCGACCGGCTTCTCGCTCGACAACCCGCACCACGACGTGACCTGCGTGGAGTGCCACAAGGGCGGCGACTTCGCCGATCGTCATCCGGGCCGCGAGGCGGACAACTGCGCGGTATGCCACGGCGACCCGCATCGCGGGCAGTTCGCGGACAGTCCGTTCAACACGGCCGGCTGCCTGAGTTGCCACGACCGCGAACGCTTCGCGCCCAACACGTTCACGCTCAAGCGGCATGAGGAGACGGGCATGCCGCTCACGGGCCGCCATGTCGAAACCGATTGCCGCCGCTGCCACACGATCGCCGACGAGGGCGAGGCGCGTCGTTTCCGCGGCATCTCGTCCACCTGCGCCGACTGCCACGGAGACGCGCACGGCACCTTCTTCAAGCCGTTCGCCGCGGAGTTCGTGGATCAGAAGCAAGGCGAGTGCGCCCACTGCCACCGTACCGACAGCTTCCGCGCCGCCGCCGAGAGCGGCTTCGATCACACGCACTACACGCAGTTCGAAATTCGCGGTGCGCATGCGCAGGCCAGTTGCGAAGTCTGCCATCCGCGCGCGGAGACGCCCGATCCCTTCGGACGCACCTTCGGGCGCGTCGCCGAGCATTTTGGCAAGTACGACGGCTGCGCCACCTGCCACAGCAACCCGCACGGCAAGGACTTCGACAAGCCGGGACTGCCCGCCGAGTGGAAGGGCAACACCGGCTGCGCGCGATGCCACACGGAGTCGTCGTTCCGGCACTTTCCCAAGGCGTTCGAGCACGACTTCTGGACCGGCTTCAGGCTGACGGGCGCGCACGAAAATGCGAAGTGCACCGACTGCCACGAACCGATCCGCAAGCCGGACGCGGACGGGCGTACCTGGAAACGCGCCAAGGGCAACCGCTGCGCCGCCTGCCACACCGACCCGCACGCGGGCCAGTTCAGGCGCCGCGGTGAAACCGATTGCGCCCGCTGCCACACCAACGCCGAGAGCTTTTCCAAACTGCGCTTCGTGCACGATCGCGACGCGCGCTTCCGCCTCGGCAAGGCGCACGGCAAACTCGCCTGCGCCGCATGCCACCGGCCGCACCGCGTAAAAAAGCGCGAGGTGGTCCGCTACCGCCCCATCGGCCGCAACTGCGTCGACTGCCACGCCGCCACCAAGAACCCCTTCCGCCGGGAGAAACGATGAGATTCCCGTTCCTGATATCTGCGGCCCTCTGGCTGGCGGCACCGTTGCTGCTGGCGCAGGACGCCACTGCCCCCACCGCGGGCGGCGAGACCGCGAAAGTCGTCGTCGTCGAAGCGCGCATCACCACGACCGGTCCCGGCAAGGGAGTCGTCGTGGATCGCGGTTCCACGGACGCCATCGCCATCGGCGACCGCGTACGATTTTTCCCTCGCGGCGGCGGCAACTTCGACGGTTCCGTGATCGAGGTTCGCGATCGGACAGCCATCGTCGAACTCGACAAGAAAGCGGCCGCGGCGCAACCCGGCACGCGCGCCGAGATTCGAATTCCCGAAAGTCGGCTGAAGCCGGAAACAACGCCCGAGGAGACCGCGGATGAGAAGGCGCCCGAAGAGGCGCAACCGGAACATCCGCCGTGGGAGAACAAGGACGACGGCTACTCCCGCGGTCAGCCGCTGCTGACCGAGGTGCGGCCGGTGCGCCCCAAGGACCGCGAAAGACAGCTCACGGGCCGCGCCTATCTGCTTGCGGAAATCAACGACACGGCCGACGAATACGTCAACTCGTTCCTGCGCGTGGGAACGGACCTCGTCTACGAAAACCCGTTCTCGCGCGGAGGCCGGCTGCGGTTCAACGCCGAGGCCGCCTACCTGACCGCTTGGGACGACTTCGATCTCGAGTGGAGCCTGCTCGTGCGACGCCTCTCCTACGGCTGGGGCGGCACGCGCTTCGATGAGCAGCGCTGGGAGGTCGGCCGGTTCCTGCAACACGGGATGCCGGAGTTCGGCGTGCTCGACGGCGCCGAGTGGAACATGCGCATGGACAATGGACACCGCTTCGGCTTTTCGGGCGGGTTCATGCCGAGCTTCGATGAGGACTTCGAATCGTTCGACGACTTCCAGCTCGCCGGCTACTACGAGTACGTCTCCGACTCGAGCGAGAAGCTGGTCCTGCGCGGCGCCTTCCAGAAGACGTGGCACGACTGGTCGGCCGACCGCGACCTGCTCATCGCGTCGATGCGCTGGCACCCCAAGAAGGGCTGGGATTTCGACGCCACCGTCTGGATCGATTTCTACACCGCCGACGACGAGTTCAAGAACTCCGCGGTCGAAGTGAGCTACGCGCTCGTCTCGCTGCGCCACCGCTGGCGCGCCGGGCACGGATTCAACCTCACCTACCGGCATCAGACCTTCCCGCAGATCGATCGCTTCGAGTTCGCCCCGGTCGAGCCGGACCAACTCGCCAACGACGCCTATGACCGGCTTGGCCTCGACGCGTGGGCCTGGGTTGCCCGCAAAGTGCGGGTGCATGGTCATGCCAGCGTCTACACCGACGAGGACGAGACCGGCGGCGCCGCCGACTTCGGTCTCGAGTGGAACGACCTGATCATCCACCGCAGCCGCCTCGACGTCGTGATCTACGGCGCGCGGGCGCAATTCGAGGATCTGCTCGGCCTGCGCGCGACGTGGAGCAAATTCCACGACAAGGGCAGCTTCGACATCATGTGGGAGGGCTCGCAACGGGTGTTGCGGGGCTTCGATGACGACGTGGACGACCTGGTCCAGCAGCGCGTGCGGCTGGGCGGGACGTTCTACCTGGACACCACCTGGGACATTTCCTACTACGCCGAAGGCCGCCTTTGGGACGATGAATTCTCTTGGGCCATCGGCTTCAACCTCCAGAAGCGGTTCTAACCATGGAAACACCCAGGAACCAACCCTCCCGCCGCCAAAGACTGGCGCTCACGCTCGTCGTCGTCGCATTGATGATCGTCGGGGCGTGCGTTTCGCAACGCCGACTACAGAGTACCGGGCGACACCGCTGGTGGTCCGGACTGGGCCCCGTGCTGCCGCACGATACGTTCCCGGCCGACTGCAAACTCTGTCATGTCGGCGTCAAGTGGAACACGCTCAAGGAGAACTTCACCTTCGACCACGAGCGCAAGACCGGCGTCAAACTGGAGGGCGCGCACAACCAGGCGCGCTGCCTGCGCTGCCACAACGACCGCGGCGAGGCGAAGGCGTTCGCCGCCAAGGGCTGCGTGGGGTGCCACGAGGACTACCACTACGGCCAACTCGATCCGGACTGCACGACCTGCCACACGCAGGAGACCTGGCGCCCCTACGGCCAGATCGCGATGCACAACCGGACGCGCTTCCCGCTCACCGGCGCGCACCTCTCGCTCGCCTGTCAGCGCTGCCATCCCGGAGCGCGCGTGGGCAAGTTCGTGCCGACCGATCCCGAGTGCCTGACCTGTCACCGCGCCGACTTGGCCGGCACCACCAACCCGCCCCACATTCCGCTCGGCTGGACCGACAAGTGCGACCGGTGTCACATTCCGACACGCTGGGAGCAGGCGTCGCCCCCCGATTGAGACGGGACTTAGTCCCAGTTTGGCCTCGATTCCGCATCCGCCTTAAGCCTCACCGCCCAGTGCCGATGTAGAGACGGCGGTCGGGTTCGTCCGGCCGGGGTCAACCGAGGTAATCACGTTGAATAAGGTCATCGGACGGGCAGCAAGCCTGCTCTCTCTCCTGGCGCTCGCCATAGTGGCGACCGCCTGCGGAAACGCCGCCGGGCGTGATCGCGCCGAGTCGCAGCAGCAGGTCGAATCCTGCATGCAGTGCCACAACGGCGCGAAGAACGACGACTACTCGGGTCCGGGCATGGAGAATCCACACCCGTTCGCGGGGGCGGACGCGCTCACCTGCACGACGTGCCACGGCGGAAACCCGCTGGGCGCGGACAAGGCAGCCAGCCACGTTCCGGCGCCGCCCCAGATCGGCGACCGCGAGCAGTGGGAACGGGACCGCCTCGCCTACTTCAACCGCCTCACGCTGACCGGTATCGACAACTTCCCCGACTATCAGGTCAACGGGAAGGACTACACCGCGATGGACTATCTGCAGTTCATCAACCCGGGTGATCTGCGCGTCGTCACGCGCCAGCGCGCCTGCGGCAAATGCCACGAGGCGCATGCCGATGTCGTCGCCGCCAGCCCGCTGGCAACCGAAACCGGCATTCTTTCCGGCGCGCTGCATGCCGCCGGCATCGACAACGCGATTCCGTCGCAGGCGGAGGACTACCACCGCACCGCGGCCGACCTTGGTTTCCGCCCGGTCCAGGACACCAACTTCGACGCTTCGGTATACGGCACGGTCGAGCGCCTGCTCGAGTTCCCCGTCTTCAGCAGCCGTCGCACCGCGACACCCAACGGCATTCGGAACAACCCGTTCTACCTCACCGAGAACATGGATCCGATCGCCCAGCAGCACCCGGATGGTCGCGCCATCACGGGATCGGCCATCGCGAACGTCTACCACGAGCAGATCGCGTTTACCTGCGGCGACTGCCACCTCGGCAGCGCGGGCGCCAACAACCGCACCGGCGACTACCGTTCCTCGGGTTGCGCGGCGTGCCATATGCCCTACGCGACCGACGGGCGCAGCACGAGCAACGACCCGAACATCAATCGCATGGAGCCGTACGATCCGGATGACATCGACGAGCCGGAACTGCCGCATCTTCGTCGTCACCTGATCGTGAGCCACGCCCAGACGCTTCCCAGCGGCGAGGCGGTGCAGGGCATCGACGACTACGCCTGCGCCGGTTGCCATCAGGGCTCGAACCGCACCGTCATGCAGTTCTGGGGCATTCGCCTCGATCAGAACCAGGACGTGCGCCGCGGCTTCCAGTACCCGCTGCAGCCCAAGAGCTACAAGAACACCTCCGGCGATCTGCGCCTCTTCGGCTTCGGCCCGCGCTACGACCGCATCAACGATCCCGAACAGCACAACCGCGAGTTCAACGGTCGCAACGCCAACCAGTACCTGCTCGAAGAGGACTACGACGGCGACGATCGCGACGACACGCCCCCCGACGTCCATTACGAGGCGGGCATGGGCTGCATCGACTGCCACACCAGCTATGACCTGCATGGCGGCGACGTCAACGATCCGAACGGCGCGAAGATCGTCAGCCGCATGGAGCACTCCGTGGCGATCGGCTGCGAGAACTGCCACGGCGGCATCTCCCAGTACGCGGCGACCATGACCGCGACGGCGCACGACGGCCAGACGGCCAGCGTCGGACGCGACGGCAAGGGCAACGCCATCAAGCACGTCGTGCTGGAAGAAGACGGCCACTACTACATGTACAGCCGCCTCACCGGCAAGCGGCACTTCGTCCCGCAGACGCGCGACACGATCATCGACTCGGGCAAGAACCACCCCTTCAACGGACAGCCGCTCTTCTCCGCCAAGGCTTCGTATGCCATGGGTCGTGACGACGGCAACCCGACGACGGGCCTCGGCCCCGTGCAGAGCGGCGTGCCCGGCATCAACAGCTTTGCCCACAGCGACCGGATGGACTGTGCCTCGTGCCACGCCTCGTGGACCAACACCTGCATGGGCTGTCACCTCGAGGGCGAGTACAGCGGCGGCAACGACTTCAGCAACATCACCGGCGAGGAGATCGTCTTCCGCGAGGAAGAAGCGCAGTTCGTCTACCAGTCGCCGATCTTCTTCCAGCTTGGCGTGAACTCGCGCAACAAGATCACCCAGACGAGTTCGAACACGAAGATGTTCTTCCGCTGGAAGGATCGCAACAACAACCGCACCAAGACCTACGCGTTCAGCGGCCGCAACAGCAAGGGCGCCAACCCCCTGGAAGCCGCGTTCCCCTCCATGGGCCACAACGCGATGATGGCGCACTCCATCCGCGGCAAGGTGAGCCCGACCAAGGAGGGTCCGCGCTACTGCGTCGCGTGCCACATGACCACCGAGGGCAACGCCGAGTTCGGTGTGCTCTACGACCAGTTCCGCACGGCGATGGCCACCAACGATTTCGCCTCGCTCAACTACCCGGAACTGGCCAAGCACTTCGGCGAGAACACGGGCAACCACAAGAACTCGCCGCTCTTCGTGCACATGGTCGCGGGACTCGGCACCGGCCTGTTCCTCTTCGATGAGGACGGGCTCGCGGTCAACGACCTCGACATCAACCCCACCCGCTACCCGCTCAACGTGAACATCACCGGCGGGGCGACGCCCAAGAGCCTCTACGACCCGACGCGCGTCAAGTTCAACCTCGACGCCATCGTAGGCGCCGACGGCAAGGCGAACGGTTCCAGCAACCACGCGCTGATCGGCCCGATCCAGGGACCC
>CBDURV010000066.1:0-11652 GCA_965369495.1 uncultured bacterium | reverse complement strand
CGTCGTTCATCGCCATGCGCGCGAAGGTCTCGCGGATATCGCGGCCCGAAGCGACTGCACTCGGGGTGCCGTTCGGACCTTCCGGGTTCACATAGATCAAACCCATCTGAACGGCGGCGAGGGGGTTCTCGAGCTTCCGGTCACCGGAGTAGCGCTTGTCGCCGAGCCACTCCGCCTCGGCCCCCCAGTAGATGTCCGCTTCCGGCTCCCAAATGTCCTCGCGCCCGCCGGCGAAGCCGAAGGTCTTGAATCCCATCGACTCCAAGGCGCAGGTGCCTGCGTAGATCATGAGGTCGGCCCAGGAGAGCGTGTTGCCGTACTTCTGCTTGATCGGCCAGAGGAGCCGGCGCGCCTTGTCGAGGTTCCCGTTGTCGGGCCAGCTGTTGAGCGGCGCGAAGCGTTGGTTGCCCGACCCCGCGCCGCCGCGACCGTCGGCGGTGCGGTAGGTGCCGGCGCTGTGCCACGCCATGCGGATGAAGAACGGCCCGTAGTGCCCGTAGTCGGCCGGCCACCAGTCCTGCGACGTGGTCATCAGCTCGAACATGTCTTTCTTGAGGGCACCCAGATCGAGCTTCTTGAACTCGCCCGCGTAGTCGAAGTCGCCGCCCATGGGATCGGACAGCGAAGAGTTCTGATGAAGAATCGAGAGATTCAGCTGATTCGGCCACCAGTCCTGATTCGACGTGCCCTTGACCGTCGCGCCCCCGTGCATCACCGGGCACTTGCCTGCGTTCTCGCCAGCGTTTCCGTCCATTGTGCTCTCCAAAATGTGGTTGCCCTGATTGGACCTCATCGTGGAAGAACTCCCAAGGTCTTAGACCAATGCGCACGATAGGCAGCGCCTATACCGCGTCGCGCGGTGGCTCGGGTGCGCCGAGCCGCATCAGAGCAGTTCGATTCTTGCGCGGTTGCCCCCTGCGCGGGCGAGTTTCTTGTCGCAGGTGACCAGCGGGGCGGGGAGCGACTCGGCCAGCGCCACGTAGGCCGCGTCATAGGCGGTGAAATTCGCGCGGAGCTGCCACATGCGGTCGAGAAGCGGATCGTGCGGATAGCGGACCAGCGGGAGATCGGCCAGGTCGAGCAACGCCTCGCGGGCGCGCGCCTCGGGGATGCGTCCCGCACCGGAAAGCCGACGCAGGACCTGAACCACTTCGACGTCGAGCAGGTGCGGAGCGCAGAGCGGTCCGGCGTCGGTGGCGAACAACCTGCGCTCAACGGTGTCGCCCTTCGGTGTTCGCAGCAACATCTCCAGCAGCGCGGATGCATCGACCACGATCACCGTCGATCACGTTCCCGGCGGAGTTCCGCTGTCGGGTCGATCTTCTTCGCGGGGCGGCGCCGGTTCGCCAATCGCTCGCGCCATTCCTCGATGCAGGGCCGGGCCGCGACCAGACGGATCTCAAGCAGCAGATACTCGGAGAGGGACATGCCCAGCGTGGCGGCCCGCGCCTTCAGCTTTCGATGGACGGTTTCCGGGACGTTTCGAATCTGTAGCAGCTTGGGCATGCAAACAGTATAGAGCCATTCAATCTGCATGCATGCGATTGTCAGGTTCCATCGGTTGGAGGCTCTCTCTGAGTGGGGCAATGATCCGTTCCCGCACGCAGTACCGGCTCGCAGAAATCAGGACTGTCGCGTGGAGAGGTAGAGCACCCACCCAACCGCAGTGACACACAGCGCCGGGATGTATGCCGCCGCGATCGGCGCCCAATTGCGGAGCAGGAAGCTGTCACCGGATCCCGTCCAGCTGATGAACTCCAAGATGACCAGATGCCACAGAGGAGCAACGAGGAACAGGAACAGCGGCCATCGACCGCGAAGCGTGATCCGAGGCCGGCGCGGAATCCAATGGATGAGCGCCAGCGCCATCAGTGGTATGGCCGGCAGGCTCCAGAGCAGCAGGGTTGCGTATGCGAAAACGGTGGTGAGGATGACGTTGCCAGCCGCAGCACCGTAGCCCAGCACCACCCACGAGGCGGTGGCCGCCAAGAGCCCGGGGCCGAGCATGAGCAGCACGACGCGATACGGATCGCTGCGACGTAGGACCGACAACTGGGACACGGGTCCGCCAGTATGCACCGGACCCCTGCTCGCCGTTGCCGCCTTCTGCCGGGCTAACGCCGCTCGGGCGGCTGGTAACTGGTCGGAACCAGGTTGATTGCGCGACCGGGTGTGAGATCGTAGCGCATCGCACCGAGAACGGTGCCGATCGCGACGTCGTGGCACTCGGTGCATGCACGTCGCGCACGGATCGCACCATGCATGCGTGTGCGGTCGCTGTCGATTACCAGTTCTGCGCCGTCGCGAAGCGTGTCGAGGGCGACGGCATCGAGTTGGTCGAGAGGCAGCGCCTTGATGCGAGGCAGCGACTTCTTCATGAGCGGGCCGTACGAGGCATCGTCGTAGAGCCGTGGTCCACCGTCGCGCCAGTCGCCGATGAGCCTCCGCCGAACATCAAAAAGCTCTCCGGTGATCGTGCAAGCCCGATGTTGCATCTCGACGGTCGCCATCCGCGCTATGCCAAACCCCTCTTGCTCGATGAACTCCAGCGTGTACCAGCGATGGAGTTCAAGTGCGGCCGGCTCCTCCATCCGCTCGACCGTCGGTGCCCGTTCGACCCGCTCAGCGCGAGTCGCGGAGCGCGCAAGCAGGTTTGCCTGTTTCTTCTTCCCGAGGTGCGTGCTGACCAACGGGATTGACGCGAGCGCAAGAACCAGGAGGAGTGCGTAACGAAGCATGCGATTGAGCGTATGCGCGCGCAGTCATCCGCGCGTAACACCTGCGCAACGTCCGGAAGCCCATGGGCCAAGGCGGGCCTGCCCGCCATAGCGCGCAGCGCGAAGGCGGGTGTCCTCTTTCGAGGTCGCTTAGATGGGAAAAAGGTGACTGGCGCCGTACTACTCAAGTTTGTCGAGGATGGGCATGCCTTTGCAGCGGCGGGCCAGGTCCTTCAGTTCCTTCTTCATCTCTTTGGGGTCGCCCAGCATTTCGATCTGGTCGAGTTCCGCCTTGGCCGCCTTGGCGATGACCCCGATGCGCTTCCGTCCGCGCGCGCGCCAGTCGAGGTCGTAGTAGGAGTTCGCCAACGCCTCGAAGAACCGGTAGGCGTCGCCGTGGCGCGCTGAGTTCTCCGCCACTGACGCCTTGTCGTCCGCTTTCGTGATCGTCTTGCGCGTCTTCTCCTCATCGAGCACCAGCAACCCGTCGATCGCGGCCCCGACGATGTCCGCGCGGTCGCTACGCATGAACGCCCGGAGTTTTTTCCCGGTCGTCTTCGGGCGCTGCCAGTGCGCGAGCCGACGGATGCGTTTGGGATCGGTGCCGGTCGTTTCGCGCAGTAGTTTGTCGTAGGCCGAGTTCTGCCGGCTGCGCACGAGCTTGTCGTTTACCTGCACGAAGCAGATGCAGTAGTAGACGATCTGTTTGTTGCCCTTGGTCGAGCGCGCGCAGCCGAAGCCGACCTCAAGGCAGTAGGGATCGGCGGCGAGCAGGCGGAAGGCGGGCAGCCGACCGAAAAACCGTTCCCACATGACATTCAGCGATGTCGAGCAGATCATCATGTCCACGACGTGGTTGAGCGGATGGTCGTTCGTGCTGCGAATCTGCGGCGGGCCGAACGGGCGCAACGAGGTGACGTTGGGCCAACCGTTCGCGGGGCCGCTTTCGGGCGCCCATTGCCCGGCGCCATCTTTTTCCAGCATCTGGACGACCCCCGTGTTGCCGAACTTGTGCACGCGGCGCTGCACCTTGGCCATTTTCGACGCGTGGTCACGGGCGCGCGCGGCGACCGCTTCGTTCCAGGCGACCGGCTTGAGCTTGCTCTGCTTGCGCAGGCGGTTGAGGTAGCCAAGCACGCGTTTTTCCACCAACCGCACATTGATGGAGACGGGCGTCCGCACTTCCTCGGGCAGCGGCGGATCGACGTAGCGTTTCGGCTTTTTCTTCCCGTACCAGACCTTGAATCGGGCGGCGCTCCGGTAGCGCTTGTTGGTGCGCAGCATGATTTCCATGCTGTAGACGCCGACACCGCGCGTGAACTCCACCTCGAACGCGAACGTGGTGGCGTCGAAGATGCCCTTGAAGTTCTTGTACGTGCGGCCGTCGGGGGCGATCACGATCAGCTCGGGGGTCTTGTACGCGCCGACGTGACGGCCCGAGATGATCAGTTCCTTGCCCCGGGCCACCTCGCGCGGGAACTCTTCCACGATGGCGACGCGCTTGTTGAATAGCTCCTCCGCTGCGGCAGGGACGGCCACGAGGAGCAGCAAGGGCAGGATCAGGCGCATTGAACAATTGTAGTGCGGCACACCGATCGTCGGGACACGCTTCCCTTTGTCACCCTCAGGAGGTACCTATATCGGACCATGTCCGGCGACGAGCGACGCGCGCACGACCGAGTTTCCGTCACGATCGAGGCACGGTTGCGTCTCGCGTCGGGCAAAGAGCTGACCGGCCGCATCGAGAACATCGGCGATCTCGGCGCCTACGTCTCCACGGCCGATCTCGACGGCACGATCGACGTGGGCGACCCCGTCATCGTCATCTTCGACAAGGACGGCTCGACGGTCGAGCGCGCGGGCGAGGTCCTGCGCCACGACCAGGAGTTCACCGGCGGCGAGATCCGCCGCGCCGTTGCCGTCCGGTTTACGGCTTAGCCGTTCCGCCGGATTGCTGCTTCCTGCAGCCGGTAGGTCAGCCGGAAGAGCGTCGGCACTACGAACAGCGTGAAAAACGTTGAGGCGAGCAGCCCGCCGATCAGCACGCTGCCCAGGCCGCGATAGAGTTCGCTGCCCGCGCCCGGACTCACTACCAGCGGCAGCAGCCCGAAAACGGTCGTGAAGAGCGTCATGAAGATGGGGCGAATGCGGGTGCGCACGCTTTCGAGCACCGCCTCGCCGCGCGGTTTTCCGGCCCGCAGGAGTTGCAGCGCGTGGTGCACGATCAGGATCGCGTTGTTGACGACGGTGCCGATGAGGATCACGAACCCGAGCATCGTCAGCACGTCGAGCGACTGGTAGACGAACAGGTTGAGCACCTTGAGGCCGACGAAACCGCCCGCGGCGCCCAGCGGTACCGTAACGATGATCACCAGCGGATAGACCCAGCTCTCGAAGAGCGCGGCCATGAGCAGATAGGTGATCAGCAACGCCAGCAGCACATTGATCTGCAGGGCGTCCCACGTCGCCTCCAGCTTGTCGGCCGTGCCGGCCAGCGCCAGCCGGTAGTCGTCGCCCAGGCTGCCATCGGCCCGCAGCGGTTCGACAATGCCCTCGGTGATGCGCTCCATCGCGTCTTCGAGTGCCATCTCGGGCGGCGGCGAAACGGCGATGGTGATGGCACGCTGCCGTTCGCGGCGGTTGATCTGCTCCGGTCCGCTGGAAAGCACCACGTCGGCGACCGCGCTGAGCGGTACGAGCGCGCCGCTCGGCGTGGCGATGGGCAGGTCCTCGATCGCCTGCGTCGAGCCGGAGAACTCCGGTTTGCCGACGATGGTCACGTCGATGCGCGAGCCGGCCAGGTAGTAGTCCCCCGCATAGGCGCCGTCCACGAGGCTGTCCACCGTGTAGCCGAGGTCAACCGCGGTCATGCCGAGATCGGCCGCCTCGGTCCAGCGCGGCAGTACATGCACCTCCGGGTTGGAGAGGTCGAGGCTGGGCAGCGGGCGGATCTGCGCTCCCGGCAGCAGCTTGCTCGCATCCGTCATGATGCGGCGGCCGAGTTGCACCAGCCGTTCCAGGTCGGGCCCGGAAATCTCGATGTCGATGGTCCGGCCGCCGGTCAGTCCGCGTTCGAAGAGCGAGAGCTGTTTCGCGATCGCGAAGGTGCCGGGCTGCGTGAATCCCACACTTTGGATGAGCGGGATCAACTCGCTGGCGCGTTCGCCGTCCTGCGCGCGCACGCCCATGAAGAGCTGACGCCCCGCCGCGACGTAGAAGAAGTCGAGAATCGCGGGGTACTTGAGATTCTCGATTGCCGGATCGCCCGGATTCACGTCCCAGTAGTGCTGCATGCCATTTTCGATCTGCTCGCACATCTTCATCATCTCGTCGATGTTGTAGCCGGGCGGCGGCAGCAGGATGCCGAAGACGAGGTTGCGGTTACCGCTGGGCAGGTACTCGACCTTGGGGAAGAGAGCCACCGTCGCGCCCACGGCGATGCCGACGATCACCACCACGAGGGCGATCTGACGCGCGACGTGGCCGCCGACGTAGCGGTTGACGCCCACGACGAAATCGCTGAATGCGCTGCCGAGTTTGTCGAACGGCGCGACGATCGCTTGCACCCATCGGGGCAGGACGGTGGTGCGCCGCTCCTCCGACGGCAGCACGCGCACGCTGAGCGTCGGGATCAGCGTCACGGACACGATCAGCGAGAGGCCGACCGAGCAGGCAATCGCCAGCGCGATATCGCGGAAGAGCTGTCCCGCTTCTTCCTGGACGAAGAGCACCGGCAGGAAGACGGCCAGCGTCGTCAGCGTGCTGGCAAACACCGCACCCCAGACTTCCTGCGTGCCGCGCACCGCCGCCTCGACGCGTGTGGCGCCCTCCTGGTAGTGGCGGTAGATGTTCTCGAGCACCACGACCGCGTTGTCCACCAGCATGCCGACGGCGAAGGCGAGTCCCGCCAGCGAGATGACGTTGAGCGAGCGGCCCATCAGGTTCAGCAGCAGGAAGGTGCCGATGATGCTGGTCGGAATGGCGAGAGCGACGACGAGGGTCGAGCGGCCGCTCTTCAGGAACAGCAGCAGCACCAGCACGGTCAGCGCGCCACCGATGACGATGTTCTGCTGCACAAGTCCGACGGCGCTGTGGATGTACTCCGTTTCGTCGTAGACCTGCTTGAGTTGCAGGCCGCGCCGTTTGAGCAGGCCGGCGTTGAGTTCCGTGGTGGCTTCCCGCAGCCCTTCCATTACGTCGATCACGTTGGCGCCGGTTTCGCGCAGCGTGTTGATGGCAATCGAGGTGGTGCCGAAGTTGCGCACGACCGCCTGCGGCTTGCGGTAGCCGATGCGTACGTCCGCGATGTCGCGCACATAGACGGGCACGCCGTCGCGGCGCGTCACCACGACGCTCTCCACGTCCGCAGTGCTGCGGAAGCGGCCCAGCGTGCGCACCACGTAGCGGCGCTTGCCCTCCCAGAAGTCGCCGGCCGACGTGTCGGAGTTGCGGCCGAGAAGAGCGCGCCGCAGCGAACTGATCGTGATGCCGCGCGCGGCGAGCAGGCTCGGATCGATCACGACCTGCAACTCGTCCTCGGCGCCGCCGATCACGTTCGCGTTGGCGACCCCCGACACGCGCTCGAAGCGCGCCTCCACGAAATCCTCCGCGAAGCGGCGGTAGTGGGTGATGTCGATGTCGGGCGGCCGCAGCGCCGCGAAGGCGGGGTCCTGCGCGACGGCCGCCTCGATGCGGCGCAGTCGCAGGCCGCTGTTGTGGGCCCGCAAGATCGGCTCGGCGAGCGCGCGCTTGTCGGGGTGCCGCTCGAGGAACGCATTGATCTCGTCGGCGCCGGGCACGCGCGGGCGCAGGATGAACCACGCGATGGGGGTGTCGGCGGAGTTTGCCGTGGTGATGACCGGCTCGTCGGATTCCTGCGGGTACTCGCGCACCTGCTGCAGCCGGGAGTTGACCTTGAGCAGCGCCCCGCTCATGTCCGTGCCGACGACGAACTCGAGCTTCACGCGGCCGAGCGAATCCATGCATTCGCTCGAGACCTTCAACACGCCCTCGATGCCCTTGAGCTGTTCTTCCTGTTCCTGGACGATCTCGCGTTCCACCTCCACGGGGCTGGCGCCGGGCCAGCGCGTCTCGATCGTGATGGTGGGGCGCTGTACCTCCGGGGTGAGCTGAAGCGGCATGCGCATCAGCGCCAGCGTTCCGAAGAGCGCGACCAGCAGGACGCCGACGGCGACCTTGATGGGGTTGGCAACAAGCCGCGCGAGGGGGCTCATCCGCTCCTCCATTACCTGCGCGTCCGGATCTTGCGGCCGGGTTGAAGGCGCTCGTTGCCACGCACGACGACCTTGGCGCCCACCTTCAGGTCGCCGCGAACCGCGATGCGCTCTCCGTGTCCCGCACCGAGTTCGACCGGCACCGGCTGCACCGTGTTCTGCTCGCCGACGACGTAGACGATGGGCGACGGGCCGCCCAGCACGATGGCGTCCTTGGGCACGAGCAGGGTCGGGGCGGCGTCGCCCACCGGCAGGATTGCCATGGCGAGCATGCCCGCCTTGAGGCGCGGCACGCCGTTCACGATGGGATTCTTGATGCGCACGCGCACGGGAATGGTGCGGCCGCGTTCGTCCGCCTGCGGCACGATGGCGACCAGCGTGCCGGTGAGTCGCGATTCCTTGGCCGGTAGCGACGCGATCTCGACCGTGACGGCGCCGCCGGTACGCAGGCGATTCGCGGCGGCGGTCGGGACGGGCACGAGCACTTCTATCTGGTCGAGTTCGGCGAGCGTCGCGACGGGATCGCCGGCGGCGAGACGCTGGCCGACCTCCGTGGAGATTTTCACGACGTAGCCGTCGAACGGCGCGCGCGCGATGTGGCGCTGCTTTTCGTCGATCAGGCGAGCGACCTCCGCTTCGCGTATTTCGACCTGCACCACGGCCTGTTCTACGCGCTCCTTGCGCGGCCCCTGCTCCGCCAGCGCCAGCGACGAGCGCGCCTCGATCAAGCGCGCCTCCGCCGCACGCAGGGCGTAGAGCGTCTCCTTGACCTCGTCCTCGCTGATCGTCTGGTTGCGGAAGAGTTTGCTGGCGCTTTCGTGGCGCCACTTGCGCAACTCGATCTCCGCCTCGACACGCACCACGACGGCTTGGGCGTTGGCGATCTCCTCGGGGCGCGAGCCGTTGCGCAGTTCGCGCAGCATGACCATTCGCAGCTTGAGTTCCGCCTGCGCCGCGCGGATCCGGATGTCCACCCCCGCCGTGTCGAGCGTGGCGAGCGCGTCGCCCCGCTTGACGCGCTGGCCTTCGCGCAGCGGGTAGTCGATGACGCGTCCCGCGGTCTCGCTGCCGACGATGCTGATGCGCCGCGGCCGGACGGTTCCCACGAATCGTCGCGCGAGCGCGATGGTCTCCTGGACTACCGGGGCGACATCGACCAGCGCCGGCGGCCGTTCCTGCGCACCGGCGGCAACCGCCAGCAGCAGCGTGCCGGCGAGGACGCGAGTAAGGGACGGCATGGGCATGCCTACTGGTTAGCAGGCCCGTGCAACGGCGTCGACCTATTCGGCGGCTTGAATTTCGCGGACGTGCAATTCGACGCCTTCGGAATCGTCCCGCTGGCGCAGCGCGAAGGCGAGGTCCACGGGGCCCTTGAGCAGCGAGGCGCGGTCCGCCTGCTTGAAGGCGACGGCGCGCCAAGAGACGCGATCCCCCGCGGCGTAGAAGACGAGATGCTGCTCGTCGGCGCCTACGCGACGCGGTCGCCCGGCCACCCGCACGCCGCGTGCGCAGAAGATGGGTTCCTCGTTGGCCGCGCCGAAGGGCTGCATGAGTGCGATCTCGGCGGCCAATGAACGGTGGATGGCGTCGAGCGGCAATTCCGCATCGACGATACGGGGCGCTCGTCCACCCGCTTCGTTCTGCTCGCGAATCGCCACGAGAAACGCCTCGCGGAACTCGTCAACGCGATCGGGGAGCAGCGTGAAGCCGGCCGCCGCGGCGTGTCCGCCGTGGGTGATGAGCAGGTCGGAGCATGCGGCCAGCGCCTCGTGCAGGCGCACCACGCCGTGCGAGCGGGCCGAACCGCGGCCCTCCTTGCCATCCACCGCGATCATCGCCGCCGGCTTGCCGAAACGCTCCGCCACGCGCGCCGCCACGATTCCGATCACGCCCGGATGCCAGTCGTCGCCCGCGATCACGAGCGCCGGCGCGTCGTCTTCGGCGAGCATCGACTCCGCCGTGGCGAACGCCTCGTCCGCGTGGCGCCGCTCGATGCGCTGGCGCTCGCGGTTGCAGCCGTCGAGTTCACGCGCCATCGCCGTCGCGCGGTCGGTGTCCTCGCAGAGCACCAGGTCGAGCGCCAACTGCGCCGAGCCGAGTCGGCCCGCCGCGTTGATGCGCGGCCCGATGCGGTATCCGATGTCGCTCGCGCGCAGCGCGCGGCCGTCGCAGCGCGCCACCTTGAGCAGCGCGCGCAGGCCGGCGTGGCGCGTGCCCGCCAGCGCCTTGAGCCCGCCGCGCACGAGAATGCGGTTTTCGTCGAGCAGCGGCACCACGTCGGCGATCGTGCCGATGGCAACGGTGGCCAGCAGGTCGGGCAGCAGCGCCTTGAACTCCGCCGCGAACGCGTTGCCGCGCCGTTCCGCCAGGGCGCAGGCGAGCTTGAAGGCGACACCGCAGCCAGCCAAGCCCGCGAACGGGTAGGTGGCGTCGTGGCGCTTGGGATTCACCACGGGACAGTCGGGAATCCGCGCGTCCGGTTCGTGATGGTCCGTCACGATGACGTCGAGGCCTTCCGCGCGCGCCTCGGCGATCTCCGCGGCGCGCGTGATGCCGTTGTCCACGGTCACCACGAGGCTGCAGCCGTCCTCGTTGCCCAGCCTCCGCAGCGACGCGCCGTTGAGGCCGTAGCCATCGGTGACGCGGTGGGGGATGTAGGGCAGCACCTCGGCGCCCAGCGCACGCAGGATGCGCGTCATGACCGCGGTGGCGGTTACCCCATCGACGTCGTAGTCGCCATAGACGGCGATCTTCTCCCCGTCGCGGATCGCTTTTTCGATGCGATCGGCGGCGGCGTCGAGGTCGCGCAGCCGCGACGGATCGTGCAGACCCTCGATGCTCGGATGCAGGAACGCGCGGGCGGCTTCGGGCGTTTCGAGACCGCGCCCGAGCAGCACCTGCGCCGTGACCGGGTGAATTCCGAGTTCGCGCGCAAGGAGCAATCCCGCTTCGGGATCGGTGATTCGGGGCGCGAGGGTGGACACAGCCGCGCACTCTATCAGGGGTTCGGGACGGTTCCATTTGACACGCGGACCCCGGCTTGGGATCGTCCGTGCATGCCCCCCGCCCTTCCCGATCCCGAGACGCTGACGACCGCGGAAACCGAACGCACCGAGGTGGTGCGCGCTCATGTGGCCGCCGGCGGCGACTTGGCGAACGCCGCACTCGCGGGAATCACGCTGACCGGGCAGGATCTCAGCGGCACGAAGGGCCCGTTCATTTTCTCTGGCGCCGATCTGCGCGGTGCGCGCTTCCTCAATGTCGACTTGCAGGCCGCGCGCTTTGACGCGGCGGACCTGAGCGGCGCGTCGTTCCAGAACGTCAACCTGAGTCGCGCCGACTTCTCGCAGTGCGCGGGCCGGGGGGCGACGTTTGCCGACGTGAATCTCGCCTACGCGACCTTCCGCGACAGCGATCTGCGCGGTTCGCTCTTCTTCGACGCCAACATGGCGGACATTTCGTTCAAGGGCGCCTCGCTCGACGGATCCGAAGTGGACGCCATTCGGCTCAGCCTCAATGGATCGACGCACGTGCTCGGCCTCAAGGAAGCGGTGTCGAGTCTGTCGGGGCCGGTCAGCTACCCAGCCATCGCGGGTATCTCCGGCGATGCGTTCTGGCTCACCTACTACAACAAGACGCACGACATCAACTGGGGCGGGTTCGTCAAGGACGTGCTGGTGCGCGGACTCGGGAACTTCGGC
>CBDURV010000065.1:0-11653 GCA_965369495.1 uncultured bacterium | reverse complement strand
CTCGCCTGCGGCGTGAGCATCGCGAAGTAGTTGGTGGCGAACAGCAGCGAGTACGCCACCAGCGTGGGTGACAAGCCGGCGCCGATGCCGACGCCGAGATAGACGGGAAAGAGCGCCAGCATTTGCGCCGTCTGGCTCACGAACAGGTAGTGGATCGCGACGTAGCTGCCAATCAGCACCGCGTAGACGGCGAGTGCGGGAAGCCCCGCCACGAGCGTGGCGACATGATCGCCCAGCCACGTCATGAAGCCCTTCTCGTTAAGACTGGTCGAGAGCGCGAAGAGGATCGCGAACCAGATCAGGACCTCGAGCGTGCCGCCCTCCTTGCGCAGGTCCTTGAGTTCGAACACGCCGAAAAACATGAGCGCGAAGAGTCCCGCAAACGCGACGGCTGTGGCGTCGGCGCCGATCACGCCCGAGAGCGCCCAGAGCGTGACCATCGAGACGAAGACCGCCAGCGTGATCCACTCGGCGCGCGACATCGGGCCGAGTTCGCGCAAGGCCGCACGCGCGGCCGCGGGCGCTTGCGGCGTTTCGCGTAGCTCGGGCGGACAGACACGGTAGATGAGTCGTGGCAGAACGAGCGTCGCCAGCGCGCACGGCACGCATGCGGCCAAGAGCCAGGAACCGAAGGTAATCGTGACGCCGCTCTTGGCGGCCAATTCCGCTCCCGCCGGGTTGGCGGCCATCGCCGTGAGCCAAAGCGCCGACGAAACCGACAGCCCCGCCATGCAGACCAGCATCAGGAATGCGCCGACCTTGCCGCGCGTCTTGTCGTCGGCTTTCGAGCCCGACTCGAGCGCCAGCGCCTGCGCGATCGGGAACAGCACGCCCGAGCGAGCGGTGTTGCTGGGAAACGCGGGCGCGATGAGCAGGTCCGTGAGGAACAGCGAGTAGGCGAGGCCGAGCGACGAACGGCCGAAGCGCGCGATCACCAGCCATGCAATGCGATGGCCCAGCCCCGACTTGACGAACCCTCGCGCGACCAGAAACGCGACGACGATCAGCAGAATAAAGCCCTTGCCGAAACCGGAGAACGCTTCCACCGGGCTAAGCACGCCGCTCAGGACCGCCACCGGCAGTGCGAGGATCGATGCGTGGAAGATCGGAAGCCCGTCGGTAATCACGAGCACGACCGCGCCGCCGAAGATCAGGAACAGGCGCCATGCGTCCGGCGTGAGCCCCGCGGGAATCGGCGCGAACATCCACACCAACGCCGCGGCGGCGATCACGCACAGGGAACGGGGAATCCGGACGTCACTCACGACGGCCCAGAATAGCGCCTCAAGATGAGATCCCGCCAACGCCGATAGAACCCCGTTGTGGGTTTGAGTGTGGACCAGCTTCTTCGGGTCAACGGCTCGCCGCGTGCCGCTGCGCTGCGCGCGCGTCAACCGGGCGCAATGGAGCGCGCCCTACCGCCGCTGCTCTTCGCGGTCGCGGCGATCGGCGCGAGCGCGCTGCTCAGCCCCCACGACCTCGGCATCGGCGCAGGCGCCATCGCGCTATGGGCGCTCGGCACCCGCGCGATCCGGCAGGATCGCCTGGCCCCGCTGCTGCACCTGACGGCCGGCGTGCTGGCACTCGGCCTTCTGCGCGACGCCGCCAGCGCGGGCGCATTCGTTCCGGCCACGTGCATCCTCGTTCTGGCCACCCTCGTGCCGGTGACCGGCGGTGCACGAACTTACGGCGCCGTCGGCCTCGCCGTCGGCATCGTGCTGGTGATCGTGCCCGCCGACCCGGTGCTCAAGATCATCGGCGTCGCCTGCCTGCCGCTTGCCCTGCGGACGTTCGTCCTCCAAGGGCTCTCCCCTCAGCAGTCCAGTGCGCTGTGGAACATGGTGTCCCTGCTGCATATCGCCGCGGTCGTGGCCTTCGTGCCCGCGCACGGCGCGCTGGCGGCCGCGTGGGTCGCGGTGGTGGCCGAAGTGATGCTGCTCGCGGGCGCCGCGGTCCTGTTGGCGCGCAACGCGGGCCAATCGCCCTTCCCGCAGCGCAATCTCGCCGTGGGCGGCGGCGGCATCCTGCTCCTTTGCGCCCTCGCCGTACCGGGAACGGGCGCTTGGCCGCTGCTTGTGACCGCGGTCGTGGCGGCAATTGTCGGCGTCTTCTACTGGCCCGCGCGCACGTAGGCGGCAACACGCTCGGCGGCGCGCCCATCCCCATACAGCGGGGCTCGTGAATCGGTGCGCGGCGGATGCGAGACGGCCTCGGCAATCCGCGCCACATCGGTGCCGGTCAGCGTGTTCCAGCCCGCATCGATCGTTTCGCTCCACTCCGTCGCGTCGCGCAGCGTGATGCACGGCACGCCGAGCAGGTAGGCCTCCTTTTGCAGGCCACCCGAATCGGTCGCGACGAATGCGGCGCCGGCGACGAGCGCGAGAAACTCGAGATAGGGCAGCGCCCCGACCGGCTGGATCGGCTTGGGGAAATCGCGCCGCTTGAGCCGCGGATGCAGCGGAAAGATGACCGGCATGCCGGCACCCGCCAGGCCGCGCATGACCGACTCGACACGCGCCGGATCGTCCACGTTGCCCGCGCGGTGCAGCGTGAGCACGGCGTAGGGGTCTTCGGATTGCGGCGCGCGCGCGCGGATCTCGTCTTCGCGCGCGAGCAGCACATCCGCCATCACGTCGCCCACCACATGCACTCCGTCGCGTCCCGCGAGGTTGGCCGCGTGCGCGTCCGTCGAGCAGAGCAGCAGCGAAGCCAACTCGTCCACGAGGATGCGATTGATCTCCTCGGGCAGATCGCGCTCGCCGGAACGCGCACCCGCCTCGACGTGAACCAGCGGGAGTTCGCAGCACGATGCCGCCAGTGCACCCGCGAGAGTCGAGTCGGTATCGCCCATGACGACCACGCGGTCGACGCCGCGATCGACAAACGCTTTTGCGAGTTCGCGCACAAAGTCGCCGAGTCGCACGCCCCGCGACCCCTCCGAAGAAAGCTGCACGTCGGGCGCCGCGATTCCGAGGCTTTCGAACTGCGCCGCGTCGAGGGCCGGATCGCTGTGCTGGCCCGTGTGGAAGAGCAGCGTTTCCCCCACCGCACGCAGCGCCGGCAATAGCGCGGCCGCCTTGACGAACTGCGGGCGTGCGCCCACCACCAGCACCGCACGCATTGGCTAAACCGCAGTCCGCGGAACCGGCGTGTAGTTCTTCGACGTCTGCTTGAGCGGCGGCGAATAGACGTGAACCGTGACGAGGTTTTCGGGGCCCTCGTTGACGAGCTGGTGGACATCGGGCCCGGTTGCCAGGGTGATGTCACCCGTCTTCCAAATGCGCTCGCCCGTCTGTCGCGGATTGCCATCGGCGTCCAGTTCAAACAGCCGCTCCTCGAACTCGCCCTCGATCACCAGATAGAGACAGAGGCTCTCGCCGTGATCGTGGATCGCGCTCGCCTGGCCCGGCTTCCAGCAAATCAGCACCAGCTCGAAGTGCTCGTTTTCGAAGATCGTGTTGCGGGCGTAGCGAGCGTCGTTGAAGCTTTGCTGCGCCGCGCAGTCAAATGCAGCCAGATCGACGCCGCGCGCCATCTCGAGCAGTTCGTCCGCCGTGTAGGGCCGCTCGATTCCCGCCGGCCCCTCGATCATTCGATCGCGCAATTTCAAAACCATCCGGCCAGCATGGTCCAGAACGACCGGGTTTTCAATAATATGCCCACATGAACCGCGTCCTGATCAGCGCCGACATGGAGGGAATTACCGGAGTTTGCCACCGCGATCACCTGATTGCGGGGGGAAACGACTACGAGAGGGCGAGGCGCTGGCTCACGGCCGACGTCAATGCGGCCGTGGAGGGTGCGCTCGATGGCGGCGCGACGGAGATCGTCGTCGCCGACGGCCACGCCACCATGCGCAATGTGCTGCTGGACGAACTGCACCCCGAAGCACAACTCCTGTGCGGGCCGGCGCAAACCGGCAACCGGGCGCTGGTGCAGCTGGCGGATTTCGGACACGGACGCTTCGACCGCGCCATGCTGATCGGCTACCACACCCGAGCGGGTACGCCCGGCGGCCTGCTCGCGCACACGTGGGTCGGAGCACTCGTGCATGAGATCCGCCTGCAGGGCGCGCCGGCGGGCGAAGCGCGTCTCAACGCGGCGATTCTGGGCGAATGGGGCACGCCGGTCGTGTTCGCCTCGGGCGCCGACGACTTTGCGCTCGAAGTGCGCGCCGATTTGGGCGATGACCTCGAGGTCGCCGTGGTCAAACGCGTGCTTGGCCCCACCGGAGTCATTTCGCTTTCGCTCGCGGCGGCGGCGCAACGCATTCGCCTGGGCGCGGCGCGGGGAATGGAGTCTTCACGCGAACCGCTGCGCATCGACGGGCCCGTGACAGTCGAAGTGGAATTCCACCGCCGCCGCATGTGCGAGCGCGGCGCAACGGCGGCGGGCGTGCGCATCGACGGCAGAACGCTGCGCTTCGAGGCCGACACGGTCACGCAGGCGATCGAACCGCTCTGGCGCGCGCTCACGCAGGCGCTGTCGGAAGAAGCCGGTTTCCTCCAGTAAGCACACTCGCGAACGGCCTTGAGCTTTGAGCTTGGGGCTTTGCGCTACGACCAGGCAGTCGCTTGGCGCACCGTTCGCGACGGGGCCTCGACTGATCCGCCGCAGTCCCCCGCGGACCCCGAGCCCCCACGGATACCGCATACGTGAGGATGGACTGGTTGCGGCGCACAGCTCAGAACTCAAAGCCCAAAGCCGCGCACCGAGCGAATCCCCCACCTCCACAAAAAAGAGGACGCACTCGATGAGCGCGTCCTCTGTGGGGGATGGTCGCAGTTGCTCGTTGTGTTCGGCGAGTGTCCAGTGTCCGAATAGAGGGGGGGGAGGACGGCTCACAGCCATGTCTTTGAGACGGGATGGTCCGTGAGTTGGTGTGGACCGCTCCGGCGCGGGGGGGCGCCGAATCGAATTCACCGAAAGCCTGCGGGCGGAACGAACAACCAAGCGTCGAATGGAATCGGGATTGGAGGCTGACCTCATCCGACGAGACGGACGGGGACAGGTGAGGTTGTCCGAATACCGCGCAGGCCCACCGCCGTGAAGCGGTCAACGGGCGTGCGACCTTGTCATGTTGTCAATCAGCGGACAGCACAGCTAGGAGCAACCGGCGTGCCGCGGGTCCGAGCCGCATTGCAGAGGGGTTTTCCCGTTCCGGTGCGCGATCCCCCGCAGTTGAACTGAGGGAAAATCCGCTCTGCCGGCAGGCTATGCCCGGCTCTCGTGATCGTCGGCGGCATCCAGCGCCATGCGCAGGAACTCGCGGAGCGAAATGCCGTAGGCCTCCGCCAATCGCGCCCGCTCACCGGGTTTTCGCGGGACCTGGAGGCCCATTTCGGCGCGCACCACGGTGCCGACCGGGCACCCCACGCGCAGCGCCCACTCAATCGCGTTGAGACCGCTGGCCTCGCGCAATGCACGCAGACGCTGACATCCTGCTCCGGAATTCACGTTAATCTTCCTTCCCCGTCTCTTGAAATCGCCAACCTCGCCGAGTTTCCACAGGCCAGCCCCCGAATTGGCCGGCGGCGCCCCGGACAGCCGCCCCAAACCGGGAATTCTCCGCCCTATTCAAGACTTCCCGCCGATTTGGCCGATGAGGTTTTGGCGCGACCCGAGGTCCGGGCGCGTTCGACGAGGACCCCAAGAACGATGGCGAAGCTACTGACGATGCGCGGAGAGCAGATTCCGCTTGAGCCCAACAGGTGTTACCTGCTGGGCCGCAGTGCGCGATCTGACATTCGCGTCGATGACATCGCCAGCTCGCGCCGTCACGCCCAGCTCACCGTCGGCGGCAAGAACGGGGCGCTCTACATCGAGGACCTGAATAGCCGCAACGGCACCTACATCAACGAGACGAGACTCGTTGGACGCCGTCGCCTGCGTGACGGCAACGAGATTCGCATCGGGGCGTCCGTGCTCGTCGTGAAACTCGGCGGACAGCCCTCGGCTCCCAACGACACCGGAAGCCTGCTCGAGGACACCGGCACGATCGGCATGGAGCGTCTCTCGCTCGGCCAGGATATCGGCGAGGAACTGCTGCGCGTCCTGCGCTCCGAGGGCCCGTCGCTGACCGACTTCGCCGGCAAGCTCGAAACGTTCGGACTCGTCGATGTGCTGCAGCTCCTGATCAACAACCGCCGCAGCGGCACGCTGCACCTCGCGGTCGATGGTGGCCACGCCAAGATCGAGATTCGGTCGGGCGACGTGCGCTCCGCGGCCTTCCAGGACGCGCAGGGCTTCGAGGCACTCACGCGTCTCGCATCGGAGAAGTCCGGCATGTTCTGGCTCGTCGAGAAGAACACGCAGTGTCCCAACCGCATGTCGCACCCGACTTCGATGCTGCTCATCGAACTCTGCCGCGCGGTCGACGAAGCCTCCACCTGTTAGCCTCCATGGTCCGCGCCCGGAAACCGGACCGTTTGCGGGCCTGTTTCGGTGTGCAAACCGAACCATAATCACCCCTAATTGCGTTTCTTGGAGGGGGTTAGACGCACCTTTAAGGTGACCGTGTGACACTCCACGCACGACTCATCGGGCTCTGCGTTTTCGCAGCGGTGTTCGCAACGAACGCCCTTGCGCAGTCGGCCCCCACTTCCTCCTTTTCGGACGCCGCCTCCGACGCCGAGCAACGCAACGCCGCGCTCGAGAAGCGTGTCCAGGAGCTCGAGCGCAAACAGCTCGAGAACGACGTCGAGGCCTACCTCGAACTGGTTCCCTCCTTCGACAGCGCGCAGGGCGCGGACAATCTCACGCCCGGTTCGTCGGCGCTGCGGATTTCCGGTCAATTGCGTTGGCGCGGTGAGATCCGCGACCACCTCTACTCGGACGACCCGAATGGCGCCAAGAGCTTCAACCTCGTCCGCCAGCGGGCGCGCCTGCGCTTCGACCTCGACGTGATCGAGAACCTCGAAGTGACGATCGAATTCCAGGACGTCCGTCTCTGGGGTGAGGCGCAGTCCACGGTCGGCGACCTCGAAGGCGTCGACGTCAAGCGCGCCTTCGCCCAGTTCAACAACCTGGGCGGCAAGCCGATCGATCTTCAGGTCGGACGCCAGGTGCTCTTCTATGGCGACCAGCGCCTCGTCGGCCACCTCGAGTGGGTCGATCAGGGCCGCACCTACGACGGCGTCCGCCTCAAGGTGCATCCGGAAAAGTACTTCCTCGACGTCTGGGCGGTAAACATCCGCGAGACCGGCGCCGTCAACGACGACCGCTACTTCTACGGCATCTACGGCGGTCCCAAGTTCCTCGATCTCTACCTCCTGGGAACGCAGGACCTCAAAAGCGGCACCGGCGAGACCGGCGCCTCGGGCAACACCTTCTACGCCACCGTCGGATTCCGCTTCCACGGCAAGAAGGGCGGATTCGACTACAAGGTCGAGGTTCCCTTCCAGTTCGGCACACTCAACGGCGACGACCTGACCGCATGGGCCGCCGCGGTCACGCTCGGCTACACGTGGGAAAACGCCCGCTGGCAGCCGCGCCTCTACTTCGAGTTCGATTACGCGTCGGGCGACAAGGATCCGACCGACGGCGATGTCGAGCAGTTCCAGACGGTCTACCCGACCAACCACCTCTACTACGGCAACGCCGACCAGGTGGGCTGGGAGAACATCATGTCGTTCCGCGTCGGCGTGGTGGTCAAGCCCACCTCGATGTGGAGTGTCCGCCTCGACTACTTCCACTTCATCCGCCCGGAAGAGGGCGGCAACTGGGTCCAAGCGACCGGCGCGACGATTCGCCCGGGCGCCCTCGGCGCCAGCAGCCACCTCGGCGACGAATTCGACCTCATTATCACGTGGAAGCCGTCCAAGCCGGTCAAGCTCGACTTCGGCTGGACCGTCTTCTTCCCCGGAGGCTTCATCGAAGAGACGGGCGCATCGCCCACGGCAACCTTTGTCTGGCTCCAGGGCCGCGTCATCTTCTAGGCTGGACTTCTAAGCTAGATCGGCAAACGGAAGAGTAAGCAGAAGGGAGGTCCATCGGGTATGAGTTCCTCGGAACATACGACCCCTCAACCGGACCGAAGGAAGTTCCTAGGCAATGCGTCGCGCGTCGCCATGGCGGGTGGCCTGGTCGCCGGATACGGCACGTTCTTCGGATTCGCCGGCCGGTATCTCTACCCGGCGCATCCCGCCGACAAGGCGTGGATGTTCGTCAGCGAGATCGCCGGCAAGGCGGAGGGCTGGAGCAAGAACTTCCGGCTGCCGTCCGGCGCGTCGGTCGTGATCACGCGGCAGGCTGTGAGCGAATCGGGCGGGACCGAGAAGGACTTTCTCGCGCTCTCGTCGGTCTGCCCGCACCTCGGTTGCCAGGTGCACTGGGAGCAGGTCAACAACCGCTTCTTCTGCCCGTGCCACAACGGCGTCTTCGACCCGTCCGGCAAGGGCATCGGAGGCCCTCCCGGCGAGGCGGGGCAATCGCTCCCCAACTACCCGCTCAAGGTCGAGCATGGCCTGCTCTACATCGAGGTCGAGGCGGAAACACTCGCCGAAGGCCCGCGTGAGATGCCCGATGGCCACGACCCCTGCCTGCGACCGCGAGAGGAATGCTGATGTCCGTAGTCGGTACCTGGTTCAAGGAGCGCATTCCCATCGACAGCGATGCGCTCCGGGAAATGTCCAATGAGCCCGTTCCGAACCACCTGAAGCATTGGTGGTTCTGCCTGGGCGGCACCCCCGCCTACCTCTTCGTGGTCCAGATCGTCACGGGCATCATGCTGGCGTTCTACTACCAGCCGTCGCCCGCGACCGCGTACGAATCGGTGCGCTACATCACGGACGAGGCCGCATTCGGCTGGTTCCTGCGCAGCATGCACAAGTGGGGTGCCACGCTCATGATCGCCGCGGTGATCCTGCACCAGATGCGCATCTTCTTCACCGGTGCATACCGCAAGCCGCGCGAGCTCAACTGGATGGTCGGCAT
Source organism: uncultured bacterium (assembly GCA_965369495.1). GTDB lineage: Bacteria > Planctomycetota > PLA2 > PLA2 > PLA2 > JBCDBY01. The sequence continues at coordinate 2,719 of CBDURV010000065.1, read as the reverse complement.
GCTGCTGCTCATCTGCACGCTGATGATCGGCTTCACCGGCTATAGCCTGGTGTTCGAGCAGCTGAGCTATTGGGGCGCGACGGTGGGCGCCAACATCGCCGACAGCGTTCCCATCGTGGGCGGCGTCGTCAAGCGCATGATGCTCGCCGGCGACAGCTACAACGACCACACGCTCAGCCGCTTCTTCATCCTGCACGCCGCCGTGCTGCCGATGGCCATGGTGCTGCTGCTCGTGATCCACATCTCGCTCATCCGCCTGCAGGGCGTGACCGAGTTCGAATTCAAGGTGGACGCCGGCAAGAAGAAGAAGACCTTCAACTTCTTCCCCGACCACATCTACACCGAGCTGATCATGGGCCTGGTGATCATGGTCCTGCTGTGCGCGCTCGCTTCCATCTTCCCCGCGGAGATGGGCCCGCGTGCCGATCCGCTCGTCACTCCCGAGGTCATCAAGCCGGAGTGGTTCTTCTACGTCATGTTCCGCTGGCTCAAGCTCTTCCCGGGTGCGTTCGCCATCCTGAGCAGCGGGCTCATCGTCGCAATCATGTTCGTCTGGCCCCTCATCGACGCGTGGGTTCGCCGCCGTCGCAAGGGTTCGGAATTCAGCGTCTGGGTCGGCATCTTCGCGGTGCTGGCCATCATCGGCATGACCGTCTGGGAGGCGGTCGTCGCCCACTAATCTAAGGACTAGTAGTCATGACCCTTGAAAACAAACGTTGGATCATCGCCGCTCTCGGAGGGCTGTTTCTGGTTTCGCTGGTTCTCGTCCAGGCGCTCGAAGTAACGCGCAGGCAGGAAGAGGCCGGGTTGCGCGAGCACCCGATCGCCGTTCCGGCGTCGTCGCAGAAGTGCGTCGACTGCCACCGTCAGCAGAACCCCGGCATCGTCTCCCACTGGGAGGGCAGCCCCCACGCCGCAAAGGGAGTCGGCTGCCTCGAGTGCCACACGGCCGACGAGGGCGACGTGGATTCGTTCAATCACAACGGCGCACTCATTGCGACGATCGTGACCCCGCGCGACTGCGCGCGTTGCCACGAGCGCGAGGCGGCGGAGTTCCAGGCCAGCCATCACGCCAAGGCCGGCAACATCCTCGCGTCGCTCGACAATCGTCTGGCGGAAACGGTCGAAGGCCACCGCGAACCGTACAACCCGCACGCTCCCACCCCCGGCGGAAGCCCCGGCGAAATGGTCAACGGCATGGCCAGCGTCAACACCGGCTGCAAGCAGTGCCACGGTAGCGCCGTCGCGTTGCAGGCATCGGACGGCAGCGTGATCAGCTCCGTCGAACTCCAGCCCGACCCCGAGACGGGCAAGCCGACCAACCTCGACGCCGTCGGCAAGATCGTCCGCAACGACGAGGGCAAGCCGCTCTTCTCTGCCGCGACGTGGCCGAACACCGGCATCGGCCGGCTCAACCTCGACGGCTCGCGCGGCTCCTGCAGCGCGTGTCACTCGCGCCACGACTTCAGCCCGCGCCGCGCGCGCCAGCCGGAGAACTGCGGCAAGTGCCACCTCGGCCCCGATCACCCGCAAAAGGAGATCTACGAGGAGTCGAAGCACGGCGTCGCCTTCCGCGACATGAAGGAACAGATGAATCTCGACGGCGCCAACTGGGTGCTGGGAGAGGACTACTTCGCCGCGCCGACCTGCGCGACGTGCCACATGTCCGGCCATTCCAAGAACGACGGCCGCGTGACGCACGACCCGGGCGACCGCATCAGCTGGACCAACCGTCCGCCGGTGAGCGCCCGTCTCGACACCGACATCAACGGCAAGCGGGTCAAGGAAACGGACCCGGCCAAGCGCGCCAAGCTCATCCACACGTCGTGGCAGTCCAAGCGCCAGGAAATGCGCAACGTCTGCTCGCACTGCCACACGCCCGACTACATCTCGGCGTTCTACAAGCAGTACGACGACTTCGTGCAGAACTACAACCAGAAGTTCGCCATCCCGGGCACGAAGATCATGAAGGCGCTGCTGGTCAACAAGATGCGCACCAAGCCGGCCTTCGACGAGGAGATCGAGTGGACCTGGTTCTACCTGTGGCACCACGAAGGCCGTCGCGCCCGGCACGGCGCGTCCATGATGGCGCCCGACTACGCGCACTGGCACGGCATGTACGAGGTGGCGGAACGCTTCTACATGGCGCTCATCCCGCAGGCCCGCGAACTCGCCCACCACGCCCGCGAGCAGGGCAACACCGCCAGCGCCGACGCGGTCGAGAAGGTCATCAACGACATCCTGGCGCGCCCCGAGCACCAGTGGTTCGAAAAGGACAAGTAATGACGGAACGGAGTGTTGGCCAGAGCGATCGCCGAGGGTTCTTTCGCCGGGTTGGCGTGGCCGCCTCGGCGGTCGTCGCCTTCGGCTGCGACGGCGAAAAACAGCTCGACGCACTCGCGCAGCAACCGCTGCCCGAGGGCACCGAGCCCGCCGACCTGGATTGGGCCAAGGCGCCCTGCCGCTTCTGCGGAACGGGCTGCGGCGTCGAGGTCGGCATCAAGAACGGCCGCGCGGTAGCGGTGCGCGGCGACGAGAGCAGCCCGGTCAACAAGGGACTGCTGTGCGTGAAGGGCTACCACCTGCCCGGCTTCCTCTACGGCGAAGACCGGCTCAAGTACCCGATGCGCCGTAAGGACGACGGGACGCTGGAGCGCATCACGTGGGAAGCGGCGCTCGATCTCATCGCACGCAAGTGCCAGACGTCGATCAACAAGAA
>CBDURV010000064.1:0-11721 GCA_965369495.1 uncultured bacterium | reverse complement strand
CCGAGTTGGCCAAGCGCTGCCTGCAGCCGAAGAAGTCCGACCGGCCCGCCAACGCAGGCGAACTCGCTGCCGCCATCGGCGCCTACCTCGCATCCATCGAACAGCGCGCGCGCGACGCGGAACTGTCCGCAGCGGAAGAGCGTGCGCGCGCCGCTCACGAACGCAAGGCGAGACGGCTCACGCTCGTGCTGGCGGGCGTGACCGTGATCGCCATCGCCGTCGGCCTGTTCGTCTACTGGCAGCGCGCGGAGCGGTTGCGCGACAACGACCGCGAAGTGCAGTCGTTGCTGCGCATCGCCGCGCTACACGCGCAGCAACGCGATTGGAGCCAGGCGCAAGCGACCCTGCAGCAGGCACGAACGCGCGTGGAGGCGAGTCGCGTCAGTCCGGCCATCGCGGAGTCGGTTCTCGCACGCAGCGCATCCATCGATGCACTGGCGCGCATCTACGCGATCCGCTACGAGGACGACATCGAACCGGCCGCGGTGGACAGTGCGTACAGCGCGGCTTTCCGCGATCTTGGTATCGACGTGGCGACGCTGGACGCGAAGGCGATCGGCGCCGCGATCGTGGCCGACCAAGGGGCGATGCGCGACGAACTGGCGCTCGCACTCGACGACTGGGCGTCGCGTCTCACGTCGCTGGACGGCGAAGTCAATCCGCGCGCAGCCCCCGACGAGGCCACGCTGGTCCAGTGGCGCAAGCTGGTCGAGGCGGCCAACGGCGCGGACACCGATGCGTGGCGCCGCTCGCTCCGCCGCGCCACGCTCGCAGCGGATCGCGCCGAACTCGACCGTCTCGCCACGGAGATCCGTACGCAGCCGCATTCGCCCGAAAGTGTGGTGCTGCTTTACCACGCGTTGCGGCACGCGCAGCATGGCCAGGAGCGCGGGGAGCGTGGCGGCAGCGCCTTCGAGGTGTTGCAGGCGGGCTTCGAACACCATCCCGGCGACTTTTGGATCAACTTCCTGCTCGCCCGCGATGCCTCGCGCGGCCGCTTCGGACGCGGCGTCGATATGGCGGCCGCCGTGCGACACGCGGGAATCGCCGTGGCGCTGCGCCCCGGCAACGCGGAGGCGCGCGCCGCCTTCGGCATCCACCTACTGCGGCGTGCGCGCGGCCGCAGTCAGAGTCCCGACGATCTTGCGCGGGCGCGACGCCAGCTCGAAAAGGCGGTCGAATTGGATGCGCGGAGCGTGCGTGCGCGCATTGGTCTCGCGGCGGCGCTCTACGCGGCCGGCGAAAAGGGGCGGGCCGAGGAGATCATGGCGGAGGTCCGGAAGGAGCACCCGAAGCTCGCGAGCAGCTTCGCCCGCATGATGCGCGGCCCCCAGAAGAAGCGCCCCGACTCCCGCCGCCGGTAACACTACTGGTACGGCGCCAGACACTATTTTTCCATCTTGAACGTCGAGGCGGCACGGTCACACGCGCGAATCCCCGTCCTCGTAGGCATCGACCGACGCGGTGTCCTCGTTTGAGTACGCGAACTTGGAAAAAAAGTGCCTGGCGCCGTACTTCCGAGTAACCCAATCGATGAGGTCCGCGACTACCTGTACGGTACCGCCGTGACAGTAGACCTGCGCGGACTCGTGGAACTTCGACGGACGGAGTTCGACTCCCACCGCGCCAGCGACGCGCCGGCCGACCGATTCGAGACCTACGGCATGCCCTACCACCACAACCGCTACAGGGCCGAGCACGTCGAGATGGACGGCGCGACCGGCAGCGTCGAATGCGACGAGGCCATCTAGCCTGGCTCGCGCTCGCGCTGTTGACGCTCCCGTTCGTCTGGGGCGCGACGCGCGTGCGCGTGTGCAATTCGCTGGAGGGTTGGTTCGTCGAGGGCGACCCCGCCCAACTGAAGTACGTCGAACTTCTCAATGAGTTCGGCAACGACGAGATCGTCGTGGTCGGGTTGGAGGAGGACGCTCCGGCCGGATTCGAAGCGGGCCTGCGTGCGTTGCCGCACGTCCGCTTCGTGCGCCGCAGCGGGCCACGCCGGTTCGAGATCCTCCCGGCTCTGCTGCGCGACGACGCCGCGCGCGACAACTTGCTGGACGGAATTCGGGAACTGGTCCGCACGCAGGGTATTGCCGCGCACCTCGCAGGCACCGCCGTCATCTACCAGGCCGTCAATCGCGCCTCGCACGAAGATCTCGAGCGCATGCTCATCCCGGCCGCCGCCGTCTGCGCTCTCGTGTTGCTGGCCGGCGTGCGCCGCCTCGGCGCGGTCGTCGCCGCACTCGCAGCCATGGGCATCTCCGCGGTCTGGGCGCTCGGGCTTTTCGGTCTCACGGGCGTGCCTCTCAACCTCGTCACGACAATGGTGCCGACCGTCGTCGCCGTGCTCGGTCTCGCCAACGCCCTGCACCTCGTACGCCCGCGCGAAGAGGGCGCACCGGTCCTGCGCGCCTGCTTGTTTTCAGCCCTGACGAGTGCGGCGGCGTTTCTCGCGCTGACGATTTCCGACGTAACCGTGCTGCGCGAACTGGGGCTCTATTCGGCAATCGGCATTCTCGGCTCGTTCGTCGTCGCCGCGCTCGTCACCGCGCCGCTACAACCCGTCCAAGGCGAATCGAGGGTCGGACTGCGCCTCGCCCGCTTCGGGGACTGGGTGCTCCGCCACAGACGGCCGGTCGCTCTTACGCTGGTGCTACTCGCCGTCGTCGCGCTGCTCGGTCATGTTCGACTGCGCGTCGATACTTACATGATCAACTTCCTCCCGCGCGATCACGAGGTGCGGCGCGACAGCGACTGGATCGAAAACAACGTCGGCTTCTATCTGCCGCTGCTGATGCGCATCGATCGGCCCGTGCCCGACTCGCTCCTGCGCGAGCTAAACGCGCAACCCGATCTCGACGGCGCGGAGACGATCGGCTCGTTCCTCGTAGTGCGAACACGCATGCAAAGCACCGCCGCCGTGGAGCGCGTGACCGCCGTGGCATGCGCGATCTCCGGCAAGGCGTTGGGCCCCGGCGCAATGGTGGAACCGGTTGGCTACATGCCGGTCTACATCCGACTGACCGAGTATCTCGGGCGCAGCTTTCTCAAGAGCCTGCCGCTCGCCATCGCACTCAACTTCGGACTGCTCGTGATCCTGCTCCGGTCGGTCCGCTGGGCGCTGCTCGGAACGCTGCCCAACCTGCTGCCGGTCGCCCTGCTGCTGGGTGCGATGGGCTGGGGAGGAATGCGCCTCGACATCGCGGCGATCTCGATCGCGTGCGTGGCGTTCGGCATCGTGGTTGATGACACGATCCACCTGCTGGTCCACGCGCGCGCCAGCCTGAGCGCGGGCGAGAGCGGCGCACAGGCGGTGCGCTCGACGCTGCGCAACGGCGGCAGCGCCATCTTCTGGACGACGATGGTCCTGAGTGCCGGGTTCGTCACCTTCGCGGCGGCGCGCGTGGTCCCGGTGCGCCTGTTCGGGACACTGCTGGCCGCGACGTTACTGGCCGGACTCGCCTGCGACTTGCTGCTCTTTCCGCTACTTCTTACCGGGGACCGGAAGCGCGAATCCGAAAACAAGACAGTTCAGGGAGTTGCCGCCCAACAGCGGTAACGCTCCCGCGGGTCCGTCCGATAAGACGAGCGTGCAGGTGCGGGTTATTGGGGCTCCGTCGCTGGTCCTCGGGGCAGCGGTGTGTGCGCTCGCGGCCTGCCGCTGGCTTCCCTTTTCGGTGTGGATGGCGGCGGCGGTCGGGGTCGCGCTCATGGCATTGGTTTCGTTGCGGCTTCCCGCCCCGACGGCACGCCCGGTCGTGGTCGGATGCGCGCGTTGCATCGGCGGTCTGGCGCAGTGCGCCTCCACCCTCGGCTTCGCGATCGGCGTGACCCTGCTGGTGCTCGGCATCGGCACGAACAGCGCGGGACCCGGGTTCACACTGCTCGCCCTGCCGTTGCTGCTGATCACCGCCGCGATCCACATCGCCGGACGCCGGTTGGCGCGCACCACCGCGAACGTCGTCGTGGTTGTGCCCGAACCGCAAGACGAGATCGTCAGCGCGCCGCCCACAGAGGCGCGCCTGCATCCAGCGCACCTTTAAGCATGGCCTCGCCGCCGAGGCGCGCTTCGACCAGCGCCTTGACTAGCATGCGTTCGCCCGCCGCGATCTGACGCCGCCGGAAGTGCTCGCGGGCGATTTCTCGCAGCGCGACAAAGCGCCACCAGCGATGGCCGAGTTCGCCGCGCATCCCCGCTTCTGCCGCGGCCAGATCGTCGGACGGCGCATAGCGGCGCGTTCGCCAGCGCTGGATGGTCGCGCCGCGTTCGCGCTGCCAGACGAATATCTTTTCCTTGTCCGCCATCGCCAAGTCGGCCATGGCCGCGTTGATGCGGTGGTCATGCACGATATTGCCACGCATGCGCGCCAGCCACGCCAGCGACTTGCCCGCGCCGTGGCTGAACATCGCGACCTGGATCTCGGGGTCGGTGAAGCCTTGCAGCGTCAACCACCACGACCAGGTCGCCGCATGCTTGCGGCGCGCCGCGTCTGTCTTGTCGCCGAACACCGAGCGGAAGTACCAGAGGAAGACCGAATCGTCCCCGGTGATCTCGAGGTTGGGCGTCAGCACGCCATCGCCGGCCGCGTGGCCCTCGCCCGTCTTGCGCAGCACCGCGAGGTCGCGCACATCGTCGAAGTCCTGCTCGACACTGGTCTCGCCGCGCGTCACCGCTTCGAGCAGTTTGCGGTAGCGGTTGCCCTCCGGCGCGCGCTGCATGCCGGGCCGAATCGCCCAGAGCCTGCGTCCGGCGCGGCGTCCCGCCTGCATCATGATGCGCCGCTGTGCGGGATTGCCATGGCCGTAACCATAGACGTGGCCCAGCTCATGAGAGAGCAGCCCGGTCCAGTACCAGGGCCCCACGAAACCGTAAACCGAACCCTCCGGCAACCACATCCAGCCGCGATTACCGCCGCCGCCCCCCATGCCGGCGAGGTCGCCCGGCATGTGCATCGAGCGATCGATGTGGGTGAGCGCGCGCCGGTTCGGGCAGGTCTCTTCGTATGCGCGCGCGCCGAGGCTCACTGCGGAGGCCCACTTGGCGGCATTGGGCAGCACCTCTGAGAAACACGGCGTCTCGACTTCGCCTCCCTTAGCAAGCGCGTCGTAGGCGTGGCCAGTCAGTTCGATGCGCCGGTTCACCTTCGGCCCGCGAATCTGCAACCGATAGCGGATCTCTCCCAAGCGCTTGGGATCGACGGGGCCGGTGCGAAACCTCGCGGGCGGCTTGGTGGCGCCGGATGCGAGCACGCGATTGTCGAGAACCTGCTCCCACGCGACCGTGTAGAGGCCGCGCGGATCGTGTCGCAGCATCAGGTCGTTGGGGCTCAGCAGGAAGACACGCAGGCTCAGCCCGTTGCGGATTTCCTTGTAGCGCCCATCCGAGTTGAGCACGTAGCCGACCGACGCCTTGAACGGCGGCATGCCCAGGAACTCGCGCGGCTTCCCGTCGAGCAGGAACGGCCGGCGGTAGAACCCGTAACGACCCGTCGGCGTTTCGACATCGAGTCGCAGCACGACTTCGCCGAGTCCGTCGAAGACGACCGAGCGCTTGTCCTTCGCCGCGAACTCGAGCGCCAACGGCAAGGCGTCCGCGCTGGTGTACTGCACATGCATCTTGCGCACCCCCTTGCCGGTAAACGTGTGCGTCGTGCCGCCCTGCTGCGTCGCGACCACGGTGCGCCCCGGACCGATCGTCCGCCGCAGCACATAGCCCGGATCGTGCTCCGCCGGTCGCCGCACGGCCTGCATCGAAATCGGCGCGTCACCCACGGTCGCGATGACAATCTGCCCCTGCATGATGGCCACATGGCGGTGGAAGCTGAGATCAGGCCACGCCAGCGTCACCACGTGCGCCCCGCGCGCCTGGCCCAGCGTTCCCTTGAAGCCGACCGCGCGCACGCGATCAATGGTGATGCGCTGCGCACCCGCATCGCGCACGCCACGGCGAACGCGCGCGAAGAGAATGCTGCCCGGCGTCGGCTCGTGCGTCACCAGATCGAGGCGCCACGAACCGCGCGGAAGTCGAATGATCGCCTCCCCCTTCACGTCGGTGACGACCGGCGCGGCGGACAGATCGAACCCCTCGTGCAACGCGCGCACCTCGATGCCGGCAAAGGGCACGCCACGCACCGAGACGATGCGAACCGGCACGTCGAGCATATGCATCGTGCGCGCCGACTCGCGCGCACGAGCGTTCTGTGCATCGTGCTCGGCCGGGCTGAGAGCCACGTCGTGGAGCGGCGGCAGTTCGCGCACGAGTTCCCGGCGCGCGTGCTCGAGCACGGAGTCTTCCGCCGCAGCGACGGCGAGTAGCAGCAGAATCGGCAGTAGCCATCTCACGGGCGCTTCTCCGCTGCCTGCTTCGGTTCGCCGTGCAGCCACATGTGGTGGTGGCTGCCCGAATCGTCCAGCAGCACGCCCTCCCAACCGGTTTCGCGGTCGAAGTGCATGAGCAGGCGCGTGTGCCGGTCGCGCATGAACTGGCGCTTGGGTCTGAAGTCCTTGGGGTAGCGCACGATGGACGAAACGCGCACCTCGTCGATCGCACCCTTGAAGAAGTCGTGCGGTACGTTTTTTCCGTTCGGCTGTGCGCCAATGTAGAAGCGATGACGGCTCACGATCGGCGCATCGCCCTGCTGTTGCCCCTGCAGCTTCCCGTTGACGTAGTAGCGCAGCGTCACACCGTCGTAGGTGAGCGCGAGATGGGTCCACTGCGCCCAAGGCCACGGGCGCTTGGCGGGGACCATCGGCCACCCCTTCGCCGCGCGCACGGCCGCATACGGAAGGCGCCGGTCGCGCCAGCACCACCAGATGCCGAATCCGGAGTTCTCGGTGTTGGCGAACAGGACCTGCCCGCCCTCCGGTGTGTCGCCGCGTGCCCAGCACTCGGCGGTGAACTGCGGCGTTTCGACCGCCAGGTCCGTAAAGAGGGCGCTGGCGCCATCGAGCAGCAGCACGCGATTGACCGCGGTCACCGTCACCTCGTTGCGCGACTCGTTGCCGGCGCGGTCCACGGCGATCGCCGTCAGCTTGCGGCGACCCGCCGGCATGTCCACGGCCGCCCGCACGATCGGTCCGTCGGCGGGATAGACGCGGCCCGCCACCCGCAGCGAGCGCAACGGCTCGTCCGCCTTGAAGATCAGCACCTGCTTGCCTACGTGACGCTGCGGCGGTCCCATCAGCGTTACGCGTGGAAAGACCTTGTCAAAGCGCACCGTCACCGGCAGTTTCGTTTCGACACCGTTTTCGCCTCGCGCCGTCAGCACGAACACCCGCTGCGCCTGGATCGTGACGGGAATGCGGAACCGTCCGCGCGCATCGAGCGGCACAGGATTCCCGTCGAGCACGAGCGTCGCGCCCGGGGTTGCCGACACGCCGCGAATTTCCGCCGCGCCCGTCATCGTCGTGACGATCCGCGCGCGCACGGTCAGGTCCGGCGCCGGCGGCGGCGGAGGAGGTTCCGACGGCGGCGCGCGCGGCGGCACCTCCGGCTTGTCGTGCTCAGGCTTCAGTGTCACGCGCGCGAACGAGGGGCTATTGGCGCCGATCGTGCGGGTCGCCTTGGCCAGGAAGAGAATGCCATAGGCGGTGTCGATGCCGCGCCCCCATGCGCGCACGCCGGATTGGTCACGCACCCAGAAGCCGTGACGATCCTGCAGGTCGAGCAGGCGTGCCGCGCCGCGCCGGTACCAATCGTAGGTGCGGTTCGCAGACCGGTAGCCAAGGGTCGACGACAGAACCAGTGCGCGCTCGACGCTGTAGTAGCCATAGAGGTCCTCGCCGCCGTAGTCGCGGGTCATGAGCGCGCGGCCGAGCTTGGCGATCGCACGGCGCACGACCGGATCGACCTTGATCGCCGCGGGCGCCGCCTTGCGATCCATACCCTCATAGGCGATGGCCAAAGTGCTCAGGCCCGCCGCGGTCATGACAACCTGCCGCCCCGGCAAGCCCGGGTGGTAGTGCCACGAACCGTCACGGTGGCTGGTCTTGCGCAGGTTCAGTGCGATCGTGCTCCACACCTCGCGTTGGGTCTTGATCCCGGCGCGCTGCAGCGCACGCAACGCCAGGACCGCGTACTGCGTGATCGAGTTGTCGGGCCGCGAGCCCTTCATCGTGTCGGTCGGGCCGATGCACTGGTAGCCCCACATGCCGTTCTTGTGCATGCCGAAAACGATGCGCTTGTGCAACGCCTGGAGCGGCACGCGATAGCGCTTGGCGTCGATCTCGCAAAGCGCCATGGCGAGCAAGGAGAGGTTGTAGGTCTCGCGCGCGCGCCCCGCGTCCGAGCGCAGGGCGGGCCGTCCACGCGGCCCAAAGAGCAGCAGCGTCCTCTGGATCGCCTTCTTGATGGCCGGATGGCGGCGCTTGTAACCGGCCGCGCGCAGCCCGAGGATCGCCAGCGCGGTCGCACCGATCTCGGAGTTCTTGGGAGGACCCTCATTCCACAGCGTTCGCCCATCGTCGAGCAGGTCCTTCGCGAGCGAACGCGCCGCGCGCACGATGGCCGCCTGTATTTCGCCCGGTGACAGCGGCGGCGGCGGTTGGTAACGATCGCGGTGTGCGGTCAGCCAGGAACGCCAGACCAGCGTATCCCGCGTCAGCTTCTTGCCCGAGAGCGTCAGCAGCAGACAGTGCGCGCCGTCGCGGATGTCTTCATCCCGATCCCCCACGGCGAGCGCAACCGCCTCGTAGATCAGAAAATCACCGCGCCGCGCCCACGTCCCGCAGACGTCGCGGTCGAGGCAGGCGGAACCGATCGCGCGCGCCCACGGCAGCAGCTCCTTGGCCTTTACCGAGAGGTCGCGACCGCGCAGGGCGTCGTAGCAGAGCGGCGCGAGATCGGGGATCTTCAGCAGGCGCCGCAGTTCCGATTGGTCCAGGATCTTGGGCGCGAGGATGCGCAGGACATCGACGGCGCCGCGCCGATTTTGCCGCATGTGTTTCAGCAGCAGCGCCTCGTGGTCGGCGTAGCCGTAGGCTAGAGCGACGGCCAGCAGCGCGCGCAGGGCGGGGTCGTCGATGCGCTTGTAGGTCGATGCCACGATGGCCAGGCGCTCCTGCTCCGGCCCTCCCGCCAGCGCCGCGGCGGCCGCCCACGACAACTCCGGCTGCGTCGCCCGGTACTGGGCGAGCAGGCCCGCCAAGGCGCGCCATCCGCGCTCGCCACTGTCGGACAAGACGCGCACGCCAACATGCGCCGGTTCGCCCTCCGGATGAAACCGGATGGTGCGCACGACGGCCGCGACATCCAGTTCGTTGGCCCCCGCAACCGCCCCGAACGCCAAGAGCGCGATCAGCCCTCCACAACGCATGGACCGAGTATAGGGCTGCGCTGCATCCCGCGCTAAATCACTCGACGGCTAGTCGGCCAGGTCCGAGCCGGCGCCCTTCGCAAGCTCCTTGCGCAGGGTGTCGTGCGCCTTGGCAAAGCGCTCGTCGGCGAGGTGCGCTTTGAGCACGCGCAATGCCTCTGCGCGAACCGACGCATCGGGGTCGCTCAGGTATGCGGGAACAAGCACCTTGAGCCAGCACTCGGTCGGCTTGCCTTCCAGCGCGGTGACCGCAGCCAGGCGCGCGATGGGCATATCCGCGAATTGCACACGCGCGGTCAGCTCATCGAGAAAGTCGGAATCGTCACTGGCGCCCATCAACTGCCCGAACAGAACCGCGAGCTTCGCATCCTGGACCCGGTCGATGTGGTCACAGATGGCACGGGCGATATCCGGGTCGCCGGCCACGACGAGGCGCAGCGACTCGATCAATGCGACCCAGCGGTCGCTACTCGTCTCGCCCTTGCCGTGCAACTCGACCATCAGTCGGACCCCCTCGCGGAACTCCGGCGTGAGGGCAATCGTGGAATCCGGTGTGAGGACCGCACTGCGGGCATTGGGGGTGGTATTCACGCGCGCGGTCGATGCACCGCTACCGAACAGGCCACCCGACGCAGGCACGCCGGAATCGTCCACGCGATCACGCGTCACCCAGAACGAGAAGGCGCATACGGCAAGCACCACAACGCCGGCAAGGATCTTGTTCTTCATCGCAGGTCGTCCCGAACTCGAGTTCTCATTCTCCGCACCTCTCATCGACCATTGGCCGAGGCGCGCTTGAGCGCGAGACGCTCGATGCAGGAGTTGCCGCCCGCCATACGGGTTTTCGCGACTATCTCTCCTCTTGCTCCAGCCACGGAAGCGGGTCGACCGTAGCAGGCAGCGGCGGCGGCCCCTGGAAGGTCTTGCCGAGCAGCTTCTTGAGTGCGACTTCCGCGAAGGGCCGCGCCAGCGCCGGGAGATTACGGAGCGCGTCGTACTTGACGCGAATCGCGCCCAGGTCGGTGGCGGCACGCGCCGCGTTCACGCGCGGTTTCTCGAGCGGGCCGGTCATCGCGATGCGCAACGTGTCCGCGCTGCCCACCCCGCGGATGCGCAGGATCTCCCTCAGCGTGCTCGGCATGACGCCCAGCACCATGTCGATTCGTTCGCGAACCAGATCCGCCTTGCCCCAGGTCGAAAGGTGCCAGCGCTTCTCGAGCAGCAGATCGAGCCGTTTCGTGTACTGCACCGTGCCGCCCCGCAGCGACAACTCGACCGGCGTAAACCACGCGGTGGTCTGGTCCGGCACCCGCGACCCCGCGAGTTGCTGGATCACCTTGACCAGCGTCTGGTTCTCCATCGTCACCTTGCCGATGTCGAGCATCACGTGCGGCATGACGACCTTCGCAAGATCGAACTGACGCGGGACACGGAAACCCTTGTCACGGATCTCCAGGCGAATCGGCTCTTCCGTCGCGACGATGCCTTGGAAGAAGGGCCCCAGCTTCGGCAGCACCAGGTCCGCCAGCCGCTTGGAGTACTTGAGCTTCGCCGACAGCGGACTCCGCAGCAGGAACGAGCGGCGCGTGAGTTGACCTGCGACCGTCGCCCGCAGGTTGCCGGACTGCAGACGAACATCGACCGGCCCCTGCCCCCGCTTGATGCGCGCGCGCAAGTTGCCGGTGGCCGACTCCCCAAGCACTGCCGGCAGATAGCCGTCGAGCGCGAAGAGCGCATCGACCGCCACGGTGGGAAGATCCTCGATGTCGAGTTTCGCCGTAACAGCGAGGCGATCCTCGCTCAGCACGATCGGCTCTTTGTCGTCGCCGAGGTAGTCGACCACCAACTCGCCACGCAGACGACCCGGCTTGGCGCCGCCCTCCAGCGCACCATCGAGCCCGATGCGAACAGGCTTCCGAAGATCGGCGGCGTCGATGTCGAGAGCCAGATTGCGAACCGTGAGCTGCTTGCCGTCCGCCCCGCTGAGCCGCAACTCCGGCACGCGCGCGTTTGCGGTCAGCGCCGCATCGGCCAATGACGACGCATCCAGCGGCAGCGTGAGCTTCGTGATCTTGAAGATCAGCTTGGCAGGCGTCGCGAGTCCCAGTTCCAAATCGGGCAGGAGTGTGCGCACCAGCGCCGGCGTGGCCGTCCACTCCATGCGCGCCGGCCGCACGAGACGCCATCGCTGCTTGCACTTGAGCTCCGCATTGAGCTCGAGCTGTTCGCTGCGAACCGTAGCGCTCACCGCGCCGCCGCCCGCACTCAATCCCTGCGGTAGACCCACGTTGAGGCGGAGATCGAGGGTTTCGCCGATGGCACGGCGCGCCGTCTTGCCGAAGAGCGCCGTCGGCAAACCGCGCAGATCCGCCGTCGCAGAAAACACGCCGCCCCGGCGACGCTCGGC
>CBDURV010000063.1:0-11820 GCA_965369495.1 uncultured bacterium | reverse complement strand
GATCCCGGCTTCCTCGGGGAAAAAACTACCCACCTGAACTGTCGGAGAGCCACAATTCTTCCAAGCGGCAGCACGCCGGCACGGCACTTCGCATCGCCGTTGGATTCGATCGCGCGGTTGACGGCTTGCCTTTCTCGGTTAGCGTCTTGCAACAGAAGATCAAGGCAGGGCGGGTGACGACGGCACGCTCACGGAATCCCCGCGCTTGACCCTCGAACGAGGGAAGAGGTTTGGATGGAGCGTGCCGAAGGGCAGCCCGTCAGGGTTGCGGAGATCGTGGGCCTGATCGAGGCCGGCCGGAGTGAATCCGCGTGGCTGGCGCTCAAGCGGGAGGCGCGCGTGATTGTGCGTGCGAGCGTGGAGCACGAAGATATGGTTTCCGAGCTGCTCGTGCGCTCGATGCACGACAACGGCGCCGCTCTGCGGCGTGCCGATCCCGAGACGCCGCTGCGCCCTTGGCTGGCGACCATGGCGAAAAACGTCCGCCTCGAATCAGCGCGGGAGTCGACTGAAACGCGGATCAGGCCACCCGTTGAAACAGGCGAAGCGAAGGGGGGCGCCGTTCCCGGGTGGGGAGATCTCGACTTGTCGGCTCTCACTCCCGCGCAGCGCGCAGTCTGGTTGCGGCGCATGCGGGGCGACAGGCTCGCGAAGATCGCACGCGATCTGGATGTCTCGCGTGCTGCCGTGCGGGGACGTCTCGATCGTGCTGTAGGGCGCTTGCGCAATGGAGCGCCCTGCGATCCCGATCGCTCGTGGGCGCTGGAGATGCTTCGAAGCGGTCGGCGCCCTCGCGGGGCACAGGCCGCGGAACAGGCCGAGTTTCTTCTCGCCGCGTACGCATCCGGCGAGACCATCCCGCACATCGCGCGCGCGCTCGGCGCAAGCGACGACGCGGCCCGCAAGCGGCTGCGGCGCTGGAAGATGTGGTGGCTGGGTTAACGGCGGAGCGGGCGCGGAAAGCTCGCGAAGTGTCCCCTCCCCCTGCCACCTCTGCACAATAGGGTGGGTCGGCACGGTGACCGGTCGTGGGAAGTGTCAGAAGCGACTACTTCTCGGATTGCAAATGAGCGGCGGTCCCTAGAGCCTTCTTGATCGGGGGGGGATGCGGGGATTCGGTACCGGGAATAACTCTCCGAAACTCGTCTGCCAGATTGACTCGCGAGTATCGAAGGAAAACACCCGGTGCCGAGACGATACGGCTAGTGTCGATTCACGGGCGTCGCGTGCGTCCCGGCCGGGCTTGGCACGGAGGAGAGGACTATCATGAGAGGATTCGGATCGATAATCGTGGTCATGGCTGCTGCCGTCGTCCTTGGTCTCGTTGCGCGCAAGGCGTTCGCAGCGGGCAATGCGTGCGACACCATGGTCAACAACGCCAACACCGCAAACCCGTCGATCGCGTGCGGTACTGCCCAATGCGGCGTTGGGAACGGCGGCCAGTGCGGAAAAGTCACGGTCATGAACCAGGGGCAAGTCGAGCTTTACTCGGTTCAGGTCGACCCCAATACCGGAGTCCAGAGTTGGCAGACTACGAACGTGGTCCTACCCGCCAACTCGACTCAGGTTCAGTACTGCGCATGCATCGTCCCCGGATCCAATCCGCCGACGTTCGTCGGTGAGCACCAGTGCTGCCGCGTGGTAATCGCCGGTACTGCCGGCATCGGAGCGTCCGGAGTTTGCGGTGCGCCGTTCTGCCCGCCCGGAATCAAGTGCGTGGTCAAGTCCGCCCGCAACATGAACGATGGCACGCCGTACCTCGGACTAGTCCGCGGGTATTGCGATTAGGTTCCGTGGCTGACCGAACTCCGGACGCACGGCGCCGGATCCGCGCGCGCGCTGGGCTCGGCGTGCTCGGTGCGATCATATTGGTCTGCGCAGTGGCGTCGTACCTCGACGCCGAGGGGCGCTCTCGACGTGCGGACGGTCCGACGTTCGACCGCTCCGTTCTCCGGGGCCCGATTGAGGCGGATAGCGATGCGCCCTATACATCACGATCCCTCCCGCGCGCGGGCGAAGGCGAAGACAGGGGAGAGGGTCGTGACACCGGTCCTCCCCTCGAGCGCGTGTTTTTTGGGCCGATCACGCTAAAGATTCGTGTGGTCGATGAAGGCGGCGCCGCGGTGCCCCGGGCCCGCGTCGAGGTTGTGCCGGAAAATTTCCAGCCGTCTCGACCGAAGGAGTGGGCGCGGTTCTCGGCACGCAGCAACGACCAAGGCATTGCCGTGTTCGATCGCTATCCGGCGGCGCCGCACTATGTGGCGGTCGCCACGACATCGGAATCCTATGGATCGGGCGTCGTGCGCCTGGAGGGTGCGGACGGCGAGCCGAGCGAAGTCGTCGTCAAGAAGCTCTTCTACGAGCGTATCCGCGTGGAGGACGAAGCCGGCCGCCCGGTATCCCTCGAGGGCCATTCGCCGATCGTCTGGGGGTCCACTGTCTGGTCGCGAGGTGTCTTTGACGGTGAGCCGCGTGCGAAGCTACTGCGCCGCTTGGGCTTGCCGTTCGATTCCATGCGGCTGGTGCCCAACGAACTCGTCACGGTCTACGACGCAGAGCGAATTCTCTGGCGGGAAACGGCGGGGGGGATCGAAGAACCGATGCATGTCATTCGGCTGCCGGGTTACGAGCCGCTTCGCGTGCGCGTCTCCCGGACCCCGGTTCGCGATTGGCCGAAGGCGAAGGTCGTGACCGTGCGCCGAGCACGGGGTGCGCCGAAGGTCGTGCGCTACCGGGTCGCGCTACCCGCGCTGGACGCCCTGCGATCGCAGTTGGGGAACCGACACGCGAACGCGATGTTCGTGCGCGTCAATGTCCGGATCAAGGGGTCTGCCGATACCTACGTGATCTCTCCCGGAAAGGCTGCGTTCCTCGCGGCTCCAGGGCTGGAGTTCGAGGCGTGGTTGGACGGATTCGATGCGCTGATGTCGTGTTCGGTGCTCGATGCCGCAGGCGAGAAGCGAGTCGAGCCGGATTACCCCCCACTGACCGTGGTCCGGCTTCGCTATCCCCTACCCACGCGCGGCGAGCCGTTCGGCGGGCGCCTGCGCGTGCTAGCGTTTCCATCCCGATCGTACGCGGGGAAGTTTCTGTGGCCGGGCGCGACGCTGTTGGGCCCGATGCCGGCGGGCCAGTACACGTTCATGCGTTTGTGGAACGGGGTGGGGGGCAGGCCGGCATTCGATCGGTGGGGGCCGCACGAACTGGCGGCCGGGTTTCATGAGCTTGAGTGGCAGTAACCTCGCCCGCGGCTTGCTTGCGGCGACGCTTGCCACGACCGCTCTGTTGAAGGCATGGCACTTCTTGTGGGCGGGCGACTGGCAGATGATCTTGCCCCTGCTTCGCCAGCCGATCGTGATGTCCGCACTCGTCTTGATCGAACTTGCCCTCGCCGCGGCGCTCCTGACGCGGCAGGACCGCGGGGCGGCCTGGTGCGTGGCGATGCTGACCGCCACGGGAGCCATGATCACGACGCTATCGCCAATCATCAGTGCCGAAGTTGCCGCGTGCGGCTGCCTCGGTTCGGTGCCACTTACGATTGCGGAGCACACGATGCTGGCGGGATCGACGTTCGCGCTTGCGGCGGTAGTCATCCTGACCGAGCGCCACGCCTGATTGCGCGGAGTCTAGGCCTGCTGCTTGGCCATCGCGGCCTGCAGCTCGGTCTTGTACGAGGTGCTCTCGGCGTGGGAAGTACCGTGTCAGACACAATTCTTCCGAGTATGCGCCCTCGGGAGAGGACACCGGTCTAGGTTCGCCCGTCGCGAGCGTGATCAACCGCGCCGCACGTGCACTCGAAGATCTACGATCCGGCAACCTTCGCCGGGCGGCAGGGCGAACGCCGGATTGATGTCGAGGTCGTCGATTTCGTCGACCTCGTCCACCAGTCGCGACAGGCGCAGCAACATCTCCTCGAGCGCCGGCTCGTCCGCCGGCGGATGGCCTCGGTAGCCCTCAAGGAGCTTGCGGCCGCGAATGCCCTGCACCATCTCGTGTGCGTCCTTGTCGGTCAGGGGCGCCATGGAAGTACGGAGCCTGGAGGTACGGCGCTAGGCACAATTCTTCCGAGTAAGCGCCCTCGAAAGAGGACACCGGTCGTTGCTCGCACGCCGGCACGGCGCCTCGCATCGCGCTTGGACTCGTTGGGTTCGATCGGGGCCTTTCGGCTGCACCAAAGAAGGCGGACCTTCGGAGCTTTCTGCGGTTGACGGCTTGCCTTGCTCGTGTAGCGTTTTGCAATAGAAGATCAAGGCAGGGCGGGTGGCGACGGCACGCTCACGGAATCCCCGCGCTTGACCCTCGAATGAGGGAAGAGGTCTGTATGGAGCGTGCCGAAGGACAGCCCGTCAGGGTTGCGGAGATCGTGGGCCTGATCGAGGCCGGCCGGAGTGAATCCGCGTGGTCGGTGCTCAAGCGTGAGGCGCGTGCGACTGTGCGTGCGAGCGCGGGGCGCGAGGATCTGGTTTCCGAGATGCTCGTGCGCTCGATGCACGACGACGGCGCCGCCCTGCGGCGCGCCGATCCGGAGACGCCGCTGCGCCCTTGGCTGGCGACCATGGCGAAACACGTCCGCCTCGAATCAGTGCGGGAGTGGCCTGAAGCCGGGATCACGCCAGCCGTTGAAACAAGCGAGGCGGAAGCGGGCGCCGTTCCCGGGTGGGGAGATCTCGACTTGTCGGCTCTCACGTCCGCGCAGCGCGAAGTCTGGTTGCGTCGCATGCGGGGCAACACGCTCGCGGAGATCGCACGCGATCTGGATGTTTCGCGCGCCGCCGTGCGGGATCGACTCGATCGCGCCGTCGGGCGCCTGCGCAATGGAGCGCACTGCGATCCCGATCGCTCGTGGGCGCTGGAGATGCTTCGAAGCGGTCGGCGACCCCGCGGGGTACAGGCCGCGGAGCAGGCCGAGTTTCTTCTCGCTGCGTACGCATCCGGCGAGACCATCCCGCAGATCGCGCGCGCGCTCGGGGTCGGCCACGACGCAGTTCGCAAGCGGCTGCGGCGCTGGAAGACGTGGTGGTTGGGTTAACGGCGGAGCGCGGGCGGAAAGCTTCCGAAGTGTCCCCCCCCCCCCCTGCCACCTCTGCACAATAGGGTGGATCGGCATGGTGTCGCTCGTGGGAAGCGCCAAGAGCGACAGCTTCTCGGATCGGGAAATCGGTACCCGGAGTAATTCTGGCTCTGCCCGCGACCCTACACCTACAGTTGCCGTGAAACTGATTAAAGCAATACACGAAACGGAGGGACATGTGTCACACGCCAAACTGATTCTCGGACTCTCGATTGTGCTTACGTCAATCGTCGGAGTTGCCTTCGCTGATACGGGCCCGGGCGGGGGCTGCCACGCCGACTTCTACTTCAACTTGGACGCCCAAGGCCGGATCACGAATTCGGTATTCTACTGTAGGCATATCGACTGCCCCAATAGCTGCCCGCCTGCGAACTCCAGCCCCCTCAGCGGCGGCTACACTACGTGCCTCTGCCCGGGCGCGACCTCCATCCAGTGCAATTTTGGCGCCATGCTCGTGCCGGGCGGGATCCAATACAAGTGCCTCGAGGGCTGCCCTGGCGGCAAGACATGCTGGGGGCCCCGTCCGCAAGGCGGCGGCTACTACCCCGGAGGCACAATCGGCGGGGTTGGCTATGCCAACAAGATGACCTGCTGGTGCGAGTAGGTGTTACTGACGCGGGGCAGGCGTTTGACCGGGCGCCTCGGGCTGGACGTAACGGCGATCGTGGTGTTCGTCTTGCCCGGGTTCGCGAAGCTGTTTCCTGCACACGTCGCCGGGCTTGTCCCAAGGGAACTGGCGATTCCATTGGCGGTCGTCGAAATCGCCATCGGGGGAATGCTGCTATGGCCCCGAT
The DNA here is from genome assembly GCA_965369495.1 of uncultured bacterium. Taxonomy (GTDB): domain Bacteria; phylum Planctomycetota; class PLA2; order PLA2; family PLA2; genus JBCDBY01. The sequence goes on along the minus strand of CBDURV010000063.1, from coordinate 5,955 downwards.
GGCGACGCACCGCCGTCCCCGTTGCCACGGTCTACCTGCTCGGGGCCGTTGCGTTCACTTTCCTTAGCCTCAGCCAAGATGCGCCAAGCTGTGGCTGTTTTGGAGGCTGGGTGGCCGTGGCGCCGTGGGCCCGGCTCGCCATTCTTGGTGCCGGAATCGCAATGCTGGAAATCGCGCGTCCTGTGCATAGCGCGCCGGCAACCAGAGGGAAGACAACGTGAAGAACCACCATCGGTACGGCTTGGTCGCCCTCGGGACCGCCGCTCTCACCTCGGTGCTGCTCTTGATTCTGTTCGGCACGGGAGTCCTGCGCACGCCCCGCGCGGCACCCAAACGATCTGCATGGGAGTTCGCGATCGATGACGGGACAGGACCGGGCGCGCCTCGTCCCACCGTACCGACATCCACGGGCGGCGAGTTGACAGGGGTCGTCGTCGACACTCACGGCAGGGAGGTCGGCGGAGCGACGGTCGTCCTCGTCGGACGTGAGGACCGAACCGAGAGCCGCGAGGATCTACTCTCTCAACGCCGGATCGTCGCCACGGATGACCAAGGGGGGTTCTCATTCGACCGACGCGCAGGCGCCGCACGAATCGTCGTGCGGCACCCCGACTACGTCACCGCTCGTCACGACTTCGAGCCCGGCCCGGAGAATGCCGTACGAATCGTTCTCCGTCGCGGCCTGCAAGTGCGTGGCCGGGTCATCTCCGCGCGAGGCGAGACCGCCGTCGCCGGGATTCGCGTCGTCGCCCGTGGAGTTGGCGCGGATGCGGCGGCGGGACGCCCCGACCTGGTGCCGCAGGCCCGCGCCCGAATTCGCGTGGCCGTCTCCGGTCCGAACGGTGAGTTCGAGTTCCGGGGGATGGAGCCCGGTTCGTACCAGGTGGAGGCGGTGGCGCCGGGCCTGACGAGCGTGCACTCGGATGTGGAGATTCTGGACGCGGCGTGGGCTTTCACCGCCGGCAGACGCGCCGTCGTCGCCCAGGCGGGTCAGGCCGAGGCGGTCGTCTTGCGCGTGCTGCCCGTCGCGGCCGCGATCCTGAAGGTCGAATCGGAGACCGGCGGACTCGTGCCCAATCCGAGCGTCGCGCTGCGACTCGGACCGAACCTCTTGCCGTGGACGAAGTCCCTATTGCCCGACCGAGACGTCGTCATCGCGAACGGGCATATGTTCGACGGTCGGCGGGAAGCCCTGCCCGGAGGGACACAAGTCCTTTTGTGCGTCGGACAGCGTTGGCCGATCCCGGACAGCCACATCGAAGTCACGATCTACGCAACGGGGTTCATGCCCACGACTGCACAGGTGCCCGTGCGACCGCTCACAACCGAGTTCGGCGTGCCGACGGTCATCCGTATGCGCCCCGAGGGCCCGCGAGGCGAGGTCGTCTTCAAGACCGTGGACGGACACGGAAACGCGGTCGGCCCCCTCGCGGACATGGTGCTCTTGGATCCGATCCGAGACGGAGTCCCTGCGCTGGCGAAGGTGAAAGTGTCGTCGGCAGGCCTCTCCGATCCGATCTCGATTGCAGTCGGAACCTACGTCGTCAAGCCCTTGGCGGACCAACCCGTTGCGTGGACGAGCAAGGCGCTGGTTGTTCGAGCCGACGCGAAGACCCGGGCAACACTGACTCTGTCGGAATCTCTGCTCAAGCTGCGCGTCGTCGATGAGACGGAGCGGACGCTCGCGGGGGTCGGTCTGAAGCTCGGCCGCGGCCACGAGCAGATTCACGTCGATCACCAGTTCGACGGAAGAATTCTCTCGGTTAGTGGGCTGTTCCAGTACACACCGGGCCTCGGTGAACTACCCGACTCCGCGCTGCGGCTCGCGAGTGGCCCGTGGACCGTCGAACTCTACTGCCCGGGATACGAACCGTCTCGCGCCATGGTCGAATGCCGGCCAGGCGAGCAGTCCGAGTTGCTCGTGAAGATGCGCGAGCGGCCCGAAGGCACCTGGGACGCCTGGAGCAAGACTCCCCGAACGCGCCTAGACGAGGTGCTGGGACTCGCCGCGGGCAAGTAGCCGGCTCGCGTGTCCCTCCCAATGACCTATCCGAACCTTCGTTCTGCGACCGATCGTCGTGGAGTTACTGCGTGAGACACTGTTTTTCCGACTATGCGCCCTCGGAAGAGGACACCCGTGGATGCTCGGTCGCGGTCGCGTGAGTTCCGGTACCGAGAGTAATTCTCCGAAACTCGTCAGCCAAACTGACTCGCGAGTTTCGCCGGAAATCACCCGGAACCGTATTGGGACGGAACCGTATTGGGATTCGCGATTTACGCGGTTACGACCATCGTCTCCGGCAGCAACTCGGGTTGCGGATGCCTCGGCGGCTGGGTCCGGTTGAGCCCTTGGGCTCACCTATTTGTCGTCGGGATTCTCATAGCCGCATTGGCGCACGTCGCTCCGGCTAAGATTGGGAAAGAGCGGCTTTCATGAACTGGAACAGGTTGACCGGCGGACTGCTCGCCCTCGTAGCGGCGGTTGCGTTCGTGCTGGCGCTGGCTCTTCTACCGGACGTCGTCGGCCCCCGCGTCGTGCGCGAAACGGTTGGCGTGGGCAAAGGTCGGAGAGCGGTCGAAATCGTCGATGCGCTGATCGAGGACTCCGGGGCGAAGATGGACGAGAAGCGCGATCTGGTTGTGCGGGGCGTCGTGACTTCCGAGGACGGAGTTCCGATCGAAGGTTGCGTGCTCGCGCTGCTCGGGCATGGTGAGCGAACCGCGGAGCTCCCGTCGCTGGTGGAATCCGCTCGCTGCGTGACGTCGGGCAAGGACGGGAGCTTCCTGCTCGATTGGCCGACCGGAAAGCGTGCGGGTGGCTGGAGGCTCGTCGCGAGGCATGACTACTTCCAGCCGGCAGGGATCGATCTCTCCCACGACACCGCCGAGTCCGGCGACCCGTTGAAGATCGTCCTCTCGCGCGGCCTGACCATCACCGGTCGTGTCCTCATGGGGCAGAATCGACAGCCGGTCGCCGGCGTTCGCGTGGTCGCACGAGGGACGCACGCGTCCCTGGAAACGGACCGGGCGATGCGGTTCGCCGACGACCGCGCTTCCGTCTCGAGCGCGGTGAGCGGGGCGGACGGACGATACGAGATCCGCGGGCTGCGCACAGGCTGGTACCGCCTGCGACCCGCGGGACGAGGGCTTGCCCTCGTCACCCGCGCGCGGGGCGACGAGCCTACCTTCCGTGGCCTGGTGGTGCGCGCCGGTGAGGCCGCCCGCGACATGGTGGCATTCGCTGTCGGCACTGCGCAGGTCGGATTCGTTGATGCGGCCACGGGAGATCGAGTCAGCGTCTCGCAGAGCACAATCTCGTTCGGTGGTGGTCGTCCCGGCTCCAGCGACGTGTTCCCCGCCCAAAACATCGTGGGAGACGGCAGGTTCGCGGGGCGAGCCAGCCACGATGAGATTGTGCTCCAGTTCATCTCGCCGGAGTGGCCGATTCCCCCCGACTGGACGACGACCGGAACTATCGACCTCCCCGGCTACGGCAAGCAGCGGGTGGAAGTCCATCTTCGGCCGGTCGGGGATCCGTCGGCCGCAGCCCCTCAGCTGTTCACGGTCAAGGCGTCGTCCGCGGTGGGCCGCTGCCGGTTCATGCTGCGCGACGCTGCCGGGCGACCGGTCGGACCGGCGGTCCGATGGCTTTCCCTGGTGCCGCGTGGGATCGGCGCGACGCAGAGCGTCCCGGTGACATTCGACAGTGCTGGCCGCGGCCGCCCCATCACGCTCCCGACCGGTACCTACTCCGTTGAGCCGGTGGACGCTTCGTTCAGCGGATTCCAGCGCTCGGAGGATCTCGTCGTGGCCAGCTCCGGGATGACGGAGCGTGAGTTGCGGCTGGATGCGGGCGCCATCCTGGTCGACGTGATCGACGACAGCGGTGCCGCCATCGACGGTGTCGGGTTGCGCTGGGGGGAAGGCCATCAGCCAATCTCGATGCGCTTGAACGAGAGTGGCACGGCGCCGCGCCGCGGCGCGGCGGTGGCTGGGGCCCGGAACCGGGTTGTGGAACGCGCGCGCCGGAGGTTCGCACGCTGTGGAACCTGGAAGGGAAGTTCACCGTCGAGGCGTGCCGTCCCGGCTACCGCCCCGCGCGCGCGTATTTCGCGCTCGTGCGCGGCCAAGTCACCCGGCTCAAGATCCTGATGCAGGCGAGCAGCGGCGATGAGGACTGGATGTTCCGTGACTACGGCGCCCTGGCGACGGCGAACAAGCTGGCGAGCGTCGGCGCCAAGTAGCGGTGTCAGCCGATGACAAGGAGCTCCCGCGGGCGTGGGGCGGGAGTTCCATGTGCACGCCGAACCTGCTGTTGTCCCTACCGAAAATCCAAATCGGCCTCGATCATGAAGCTGAACGCCGAGTTTCGAGCAGCACGCAAGAACTCTGGGGAGCGGTAGTACGTGCGCTACGCGCCAAGGTTAAGGAAGCGGTGGGGTGCTGAGATGGAGGGATCGAACGTGCTACGTAGTGTGATCTGCGCTTCCTTGGCGTGGCTCGCCTTGGGCTGCGGCTCCGGTGACGGAGCCGAACCGCTTCGGTTGGTCCAGAGCCAGATCCTGCTCCAGGAGCCCCCGGGCATCATCCAAACCGGGCTCTACCGGGGCGCGGCGCCGGCTTGGAACTGGTCGTTCGATGCGGAATCGGCATCGGTCGCACTGACTCACGCCGAGCGTGGAGCCTACACATTGGAGTTGGACGGGGAGGCGCGAGTCCTGGCCGCTCGCGTGCGCACATTGGGCGCGCAGCGGTACCTCGTCGTGGCGGCGGTGAACACAGACGACGAGTTCACCATGTACCGATTCCACGATGACGACGGCGACGGTGGTCTCGACGCTTCGACGAAGACGGTCGTGCTCGAATCGGCGCCGGCGAAGATGTACGTCTCTTCGTTCGCCGATGCAAGTTCAACGGGAACGTCGATCTATCTTCTCGATTGCCGTTGCGGCGATATCTTCCGCGCCGTCGACACCGACGCGGACTCGTGGGCGGACTCCATCGAGGCCGTCCCGTTCGCGGCATCCGCGAACTTCCCGGCCTTGGAGGATGCACGCGCGATCCGCAGCAACCAGGCGGGCGTGGTGGACATTTCCGAGACCGAATGGGGGCAGGGGGAGAACTACCTCTGGGATGACACGATGTTCAGTCGCCTGACGGATTCGAGCGGGGACGAGATCGCCGACTCTGTTGCCTTCATCGAACTGGACGGCACCGCGGAGTTCCCGATGCCGTTCGGTGATCCGTATCTGGGACAGACGTCAATCAAGGCCAGCGGCACCGACGGTGCGATCGCCGAGGTGTGGACGTTGCAAGCCAACGGACTCAAGGACGAGCGGTTGGGCAGTGCGATTCTCGGCGGATCGGGCTACACCCCGATTGCGTTGAGCCGGGCACTCGAAGCAACGGACGTTCTGGGGATCTACTACGCCTCCGGCGGGGCGGCCACTGTCCCGACCTTGACCGTTTTCAGCGCGTGGCCCCAGGTCGTATCCACGGCGGGCACGGGACCGACCGGATTCGTAGAGCTTGCCGGCGGAGCCATGACCTTGAAAGGCCTGAACTTCAGCCAGACCATGACGGTGGTGCTTCGGACAGCAGGGGGCACGGGCTACGTGCTCTCGACATCGAATCTTACCTCGGAGTCCGTAACGGTCACGGTCCCCGCGCTCGGTCCCGGAGACGCGGGCAAGGCGACCATCGTCGTGACGGAGCCGTCGCAGCCGGAGGACGAGACGTGGGGCGTCCTTGACACCTACGTCTGCGACCCCGCTGACCTTGGTGGGGATGAGTAGTTGCTTCCCGGCAGCGAAGCGCATGCGCTCACCGACCTCGAGATCCATGGATCGCGCATCATCACGGGCCCGTCACGCACGCGGTGATCGCGACGCGGCAAGACTACACCGGAGGATAAGACATGGTGAATAGTGTCTGGCTGAGATTGATCGTACTGAT
>CBDURV010000062.1:0-11841 GCA_965369495.1 uncultured bacterium | reverse complement strand
CCCACGTTGGTCTGGCGCTGCCCCGAGCTGAATCGGCGCGCGCCCTTCGGCCGCACGCGTTGCAGCCCGAGTTGCGGCTTGCCTTCGCCGCCCCAGACGACACGCAGCGAGTAGAGCGTGGGCATCGCGATCACGACACTCTGCGTGCCTGGGCGCAGGCTCACCGGTTGCTCGGCCACCGGCGACCATCCGTGGCGCCCAGCCTTCACGTACAGCGCCAAAATGCGGTCGCCGGGCTGTTGCGGATCGGACTGCATCTTGCCGCTGTCGTCGATGCGCGCCTTGCCGTGAAACCAGACGTGGTTTGGACGGTTGGCCGGGTCCTCGAACTTGAAGCGCACCTTGCCTTCGTAGCCGCTTCCGGCGTAGCCCGTGATCTGCCCCTCGACCAAGGCCGGCTTGGCGAAGCGCATTTCCATCACGGCGGACGACGTCGGATCGAACGTGGACGAGAGCGCGCCCCAAGTCGCGCTGCTGGCCGTGAGCGTGTGAACGCCACCCTCGAACTGGTCCATACGACCGGACGAGAGCAGGTGAATCCCGTCCTTGCGAACCAGGCTATTGCTCCCGCCCGAACTGGACGAACCTCCCTTGCGATGCGCGATCGTCCACTGCACGCCGCCCGCCGGTGCGCCGTCGGGATCGAGAAGGCGCACGCGAATCACGCCCTCGCCACTCGGCTCCGGCAGTTCGAGCAGGTGTTCCGTAAGACCGGCCGAAACCTCGACCAGCGCCGTCGTGCAAGACTGCTGGAACGACCCGAAGGTGACGCCGACGAGATAGCGCCCCGGTTCCAAATCCTTCCAGAGCATCGTGCGCTCGGAACGATGCACCGCTTGGCGCACGCCGCTTTCGCGCAAATCCTCGGCACTCGGCGGGGTGTCGCCCGCCGCGCGCAGAAGCCAGCCCTGTAGGTAGTTGACATCCAACGTGTCGGGCACCTGAACCGTAAGACTCAGCGCCGGCTTGAGCTTGATCGTGAAAGACAACCGCAGGTCCGTGTCGCCCTCCTTGATCGTCAGGTTCTGAACCTCGGACTTGCCGCCCAGTTCGCCCTGGAGCGATGCATGCACTTCGAAGCGGCCGGGTTCCAATTCGATCCACGGGTCGGACGGGGACCACCGCTGCAAGGATCCGGTGGAACCGCTTCCGCGCCGCTGTGTGAAGTGCACGTTGGCCTTTTCGGGCGCACCGCTGCCCTCAACGACGATGTCCACCTCGATACGCACGAGCGGCTTCGCCTCGAATTCGACGGTCGCCCCGGCGCGGACGCGTGCGTGGTTCTTGCGCTTTAGCCGATAGCCGGCGCAGAAGCCGGAGAGGTAGTACTCCACCTCCCCGAGCCCCTCCAAAGTGAAACTTCCATCTTCCGCACTCGTCGCCGTTCTGGCCCCAGCCCTGCTCCACCGCATGCGGCCTACGGATTGCTGAACCATTTCGACGAGATCGGGTTCGGGGGGCCGCGCGGGGGCACGCGACTGCTTGGGCCACACGCGCTCACGATGCGGCATGGCGACAAACTCGACGCCCGCGAGCGGCTTGCCATCGTGGGTTTTCACGACGCCGGTCACGCGCCCGTTGCCGGTCGGGACCGGGTCAATGGGCAGCGCCTCGAGCATCTCGCGTAACGACCGCGCGCTCTCCCGATCGAGGGTGGGCGCTACCTCGGCGGGCCGCTCGACGACGGTGCGCCCGGCGCGACCGCCCGGAGCACCGTCCTCCTTGAGCATGAAGCCCAGTACGCCGCCCGCTGCAAACGTCGCCAGTACGACCAATAGACCCATCCCGTTTCGCATGGGCGGAGTGTACTGCGAACCCCCTCCCGGTCCCGTTGATGTATCTAAGTACCGTGCGCATCCTGATCCTGATCCTGCTTTGCGGCCTCGCGCGGGCCGACTACGCGGAGACCGAGCAGCGTCTCAAGGCGGCAGGGGTCGATGCCGCACTGCGCAAGCGCGTTCACACCGCCATCGACCGCGCGGCGATGTTCCTCGTTTCCACGCAGAAAAAGGACGGCAGTTGGAAGCCCTCCGGCGTGAACTGGCGCCACCCGGCGGAGGCGGAGACGGTCTATGCGGCACTCGCGCTGCGCCACGCCGGCACGCCGCCGACGCGCGCACCGGTGCGCCACGCACTCGCGTGGCTGATTCCCGAGGGCAGCCGGGGGCGGCGCGGCATCGCCCGTCACGTCTACACCGCCGGACCGATGGCGATGCTGCTGCAGGCGAACGGCAGCCACGAGAAGTTCGCGGTCGCGTACGGCGACGCGATCGCGGCAGCGCAGCGGCAGCACGGCTGGTGGGACTACGCAACGAGCGTGAAGTCTTCGGGCGGCGGCATTCGCAAGAAGACGCTCTTCGACGCGAAGGTGGAGAACCTGTCCACATCGCAGTTCGGGGCGCTGGGGCTCTGGGCGGCGGACCGCGTGCGTGGTGCACCGTCGCGGCCCGTTTGGCGCAAGCACCTCAAGTCGATGGTGAGGCTCCAGATGCGCTCCGGATCGTGGCGCTACGCCCCCAAGCCCCCCTACGACGCCGGTGGCTACGGCTACTACACCGGCACGTTTATGGGCGTTGCGAATCTCCTGCTGGCCGAGGCGGGAACGCGCGGCGCCCCGCGTGACAAAAAGCTCGCCGCGAAACTGCCCGAGGCGAAGCGCCGCGCGATGTTTGCGCTCGAACGCGATGCGCCCGCGTTCCTTCAGCGTTTCGAAGCGTCCGTGGCACGGCACCCCTACTACGGCCTCTACGCGCTGGAGAAAGCGGCCATCTTTTCCGATCGCGAGGTGCTGGGTGGCGTGCGCTGGTATGTCGAGGGCGCGACGATGCTCTGCGATCGGCAGGACAAGGACGGAAGCTGGACGCGGCGCAACCTGATCGACACCAGCTTCGCGCTGTTGTTCCTGCTGCGCGCGTCGAAGTCCTATCACCCCACCACGCCGCGCGATGTCGAGCAGCGCCGCGGCCCGGTGAGCGGCGGCAAGCCGAAGCCGCCGCCCAAACAGCCGGCCAAGCGCGCGCCGATTCCGGTCGCGCAGGCGACCAAGCAGATCGCCCAACTGGAAAAGGCGCTGCAGGCGCGCCGCGTGGCCGATCTCCCCAAGCCCGAAGACGTGCTCGCCATCGCCGAGACGGACGGCCGCATCGAAGGCGACGCCAAGCAGGTCGCAGCGTGGCGGAAGCGCTGGACGAAACTGCTCCGGCGCCTGCTCGCCGCCGCGCCGCGCGGATCGCTCGCCCTGCGCGAACGGTGGGACGCGCTGCAGGTCGCGGGCGCCCGGGTGCTGGCACGGACGGGGCGCGGCGATGCAAAGGCCACACGCGGCGTGCTCGAACGCGGCCCGCTCAAGAACAAGAAGTGGCAGCCGTCGGCGGCGTGGTGGAACGCGGTGCTGGCCGAACTCTACGCATCGACGGCAACACCGAAATCCATGCAGTGGCTGGTGGACGAGTTGGCGCACGCCGACATTCGCCACCTCGACCGATTGGCCGCGACGTTGCAGAGTGTGCGGACCGCGGCACCGAAACTGACGCTCAAGACGCGTAAGGCTCTGGTGAAAAAGCTGCTCATCCGCTTCGAGGGCAAGGAGACCGAGTACACCCGGCGTCCGCAGGGCACGCGCACGGAGATCGACTGGGACAGCTACGGCGCGCTCGTCATCAGCACGCTGCGCACGCTGACACGCGACCCCAAGACCGGCGCCTACCCGACAGCGGAGCAAGCCAAACCGATCACGGGCACCGAGCACTACCGCGATTGGGCGCGCCGTTAGCGCGGGCGCAACATACCGCCGATGGTCATGCCGCCCCAGATGGCGGCGACCAGCAACGCCAGTCCGAGCAGGGCTTCGAGCCTCAGCATGAGCAGTGAACCGCCGGCCGCGATCTTCCGCGCGCGCCGCGTTTCCATGCGCCCGAAGAGCGGGCTTGCAACCAGGCGCAGCAGGTTGAACGCGACGCCAGCGGCTGCGAACGTGGCCCCGACGGCGGCCAGCACCAACAACGGATCCAGCTTCAGCCACCCGGAGAGCACTGCCAACGCAATCATGCCGCCCAACACCAAGCCCGACCACTTGAGCCCGCGCAGCGCACGGCCGCTGCGTTTTGCCGTAGGCGACGTGCTCGTGGGTTGGACCTTGAGCGTGTTGAGCAACGGACGGCCAATCTGAAATGCGGCAACCGCGATGAAGGCGTAAAGCCCCAGCATGAGTGCCGGCAGGATCGGATCGAACACGACCGCAACGAGGTGCATGGCTGCCAACGATACCGAAGCGTGTATTGCGTCGGGAGTATGCTGTGTCCATGAAGTTCATGTGCCTCGCAATAGCGCTTCTGGCAGCTTTCGCGCACGCGGACGAGATCAACGACGAGCGGCAGCGCAACGACCTACTGCTCGAGGCGCGGCGAGACCGGCTGAACCAGATCCCGCGCGGGCACTATGTCGTCGTCGCCGGCGGCGAGTTCTTCGAAAGCGGGAAGGAATTGGCACCTCTGCTCGCGATGGTCGAGGCGGCACAGGCCGGCGCGAAACACCGCTACGTATTTCGTCGCGGCGACGAAGGCATGCGCAAGGCGTCGGTGCGGAGCAGCCAAGACCACATCCTCGCCGGTCGGCAGTTCTTCCGCCAATCCGGCATCCGCCTCAGCCACGACGAACGGCAGTGGATCGTCGATCGCGCGGACGGCGTGGTTGTGGGCACGAGCGTTCCCAAGCCCACGCTCGTGATCGACATCGGCGGCCGGCGTCGCGTTTGCCGCCTCGAACCGGCCGCCGACATCCCGCTGGTTTCCGGGGACCGGCGCGAACGCCATCCGCGCTTCGAGATTCCCGGCATCGCCTCGACGGTGGAAAGAAGCGGGATGGATTTCGGATACCGCCGCTACTTCATCGAGGTCAAGTTCAAGAACGTGGAGACGCCGATCCGCCTCGAGCTTTGGGGCGCCGCCGACCGACTGAGCAACATCCTGAGGAAGCTGCCCAACCGGAACGTGAAGGGCAACCCGTGGACGCTCCAGAAGAAGTGGTCCGCCGACGCGCTGCAGGTGCGCGACCCGGATCTACGTGAACGGACACTGGAAACCCTGCGCGCCGAATTGGGGGGCGACGATGCCACCCGCATCCAGGCGGCGCTGGGCACGCTGGCCCAACTCGGCGTCCTCAAGTACGACAAGCAATCGTTCCGGCCGCTGGTGCTGCCCCACTTCAACTCGAAGATCTCGAGTGTGCGAACCGCGGCCGGGTACGCGCTCTACAACACCAGCCGAGAGGATGACGACCTGAAGTTGATCCTCGCCATGGCCAAGGATGAGAGCACCAATCCCAACCGCAGCATGGCGCACTTGATATTCATGTTCTCCGACGGTGAAGTCACGGGCGAGGCGGGCGAGGCTGTCCTGGGGCTGATGCAACGCGGGCAGGGTCGTGTGGCGCGCGATGTCGTCGGAGGCGTGTGGGGTGCGCACGTCACGCCCGAAATCGAGGCGGAGGTGCTCAAGATGGCGCAGGACCCGGCGCAGCGCAGCGACGCCATCTACTTCGGCCTGAGCACGTGGCGACAGAAGTCCCGCAAGGTCTGCGACGTGTTGCTGGAAGCGGCCACCGATCCCGATGGAAACATCAACCAGCGAGCGATGTGGGGCCTCGGCCATGGCGTGCGCCCCGACGACTACAATCACGTCGCGTACGGCGTGCTGAAACTCATGGAGTCGCGCGATTCGCCGCGCATCCAGCTCCAATGCCTGCGCATGCTGCGTACGTACGCGGGCCCGGACCAGCTAAGCCAACTGGAAAAGTTCGCCGCCAACAAGATGCTCGCGGACAACGTGCGCGCGGCGGCCGAAGGCGTCATCGAACTCATCCGCACGGGGGAACGGTAGTGGCCACACTGGCCGCGTTCGTCGTCTACGCGCTGATCGTTTCTACCGGCTGTTACTTCAGCCTCGATCGCATGCGCACCGTCTACTGCCAATGGCGGGCGCGCAAGGTCAGCGACTTCTTCTTGTCGAGCCGGTCGATGCGGGTTGTCTCGGCCGTAATTGGGGTCGTCATGGCCATCGGGCTTGCGCCGACACGTTGATCGGCCTTCTGCCGGAGCGACTCGCACTTCTACGCAGGTGTTGCGTGCGCCGCCCCGGCGATGACGAACTGCTGGTCCAGCAAGATGACTCGCACGCCGCTGCTGTCCGTATCCCATTCCGCTCCGTCCCGCCAAACCGGACCACGTTCGCCGTACCGAGACGACCTGACACCGTGATCCCGGAGAACCGCCTCGTAGACATCCAGCAGAGGCACGGGGCCAGTCGCAAGTACCCCATTTCCGGTCTCAAGCAGGGGCCCGAGCCCCATGCATGGATTTATGAATTCGTCGAACGGGATCCAGTTCGCGACCGCGCCCATGTGTGCGCGATAGAGTGCTCCGACCAGTGAATTCACTTCGGCAACCCCGCCACTGAAGGACAGCGTTGCCCAGTCCTTCCGATGCGGAATCAGGAGAGGGTGATCATCGAGCAGGTCGAGGTTCTCCTCGATCGCGCATGGATGAACGTCGTGGGCGCGCACAGCCTCGCAGAGCACGGTCCAATCCTCAGACGACGATTCCGAGGTGGGAAACACAAGACGAAGCTCCAGCGTGCGAGCCGTCTCGGTTACGGATTCGATTCGCGCGTCACTGTGAAGCGTGTCCCAGCCACGCCATCGATGGAGTAGCCCGTTCAGATCCCAGCTCACGGCGACGGATTCTACTCGTACGGCGGAGACTGCAGCAGACGAACCCGGTACCGCCAAGGGAGCACGCAACCATGTACCCGCAGGTGACGCAGAAGCGCGACGCGTTTCATCCGACGACGATGATCTCGCGGTGGGCGTCGTCGGGAATGCCCTTCAGCCCGTCCTCGCGGCGATCCTGGAGGATCAGCTCAATCGCTGCCTTGAGGCTGTCCAAGCATTCGTCCTTGGTCTGACCCTGTCCGTTAGCACCGGGAATCTCCGGACAGTAGGCGACATACCAAGTCCCGTCTTGCTCGACGACGGCGGTGAACTCGTTCTTCATCTCTGAGGAGTATATCGCTTCAACGGGCGATGAGGCCTCGATTTGCGTTGCTCCGACCAATCTGACGTGCCGAGGCTGACACGGTCCGATGGTGGTTTCGCCGTCGAGCGACAGCCCCCTCCATCGTCGCAGCCACGACCGCGCGGAACACCGCTGGATCGTGTCAGGCGCAGTACAACCAAGTAGACGAGGGCGAGCGTCCAACCACCCGGTCCGCCGTATTCTCTACTTCCTCTTCTGCAACCGCAGCCGGACCGAGCGGGCATCGGCACCGACCAGTACGTCGCGGCCGTAGAACGTGTCGCCGTCCTTCTGACGGAGGCTGCCCTGGATTCGGATCTCCTCCGTGGGGCCCGGCGGAATGTACACCGTGAAGCGGCCTTCGGCGTCGGTGATGATCTGAGCAAGGATCCGCTTGCCAATCCGGACGAAGATCTGGCCACCGGCGGCAGGCTTCCCGTCGGGTTGGAGAAGGACACCTTTTAGTGGAACGCCCTTCTCGAATCGGAGTACGACCTCCTGGCCGTTGGGGATCAGTTCCAGCGGCGCCGGTGGCACGAGGCCCTGTTCCTGTGCCCGCCTGAACCCCGCAGTTACCGCGATCTTGCGCGCGAGCAGGTCACCCAGCTCGACACGGCCGTCGGCGTCGGTCTGGCCGCGCGAATTGGCCGTGCGCGGCCCTGGGAAGACAGAGACGGTGACGCCCGCGAGTGGTTCGCCGTCGGGTCCCTCGACGCGCACGACCAGCGTTCGGTCGTTCGCCGGCTTCGTGACCCTCATCTCGATCACCTGCTCACCCCCCTGGACCCCCAACAACTCGCCTTGGTAACCCAGGGTGTCCATGGCGGTGTGCCCATCCTTGGTCTTCAGTCCACGGAGGACTATGTCCACGGTCTCGCCGGGCGAAACGGCGACGGAGGTTCGTCCATCATCGCCAACCCGGATCAAGAGAGTCGGATGGCCCTTGGCTTTCACCTCGACCAGAGCGCCCGGGAGAGGTTTGCCATCCGGACCGAGCACGAGAATCTTGGCGCGGTTTCCCAGCTTCAAGACGAATCTTGCTTCGCTATCCGTCTCGGGCACGTCGTCAATCGGCTTGGCCCGGACGTACGCGGGCCGCACCTCTCCCTGTTTGCGCGAGGGCAGAACCCACGGCTGGTTGATCCGATCGATGGCGCCACCGACCGTGAACCGCGCCTTGCCCTCTTCGTCGGTCACGCCCTGAATTTGGCCCGCCTTGATTCGCAGACTGATGACCACCCTGGGGACGGGGTTGCCCTGCTCGTCGTGAACCCAGACGAGGAACTCGCGGCCTGGCGCGAGGCGCACCTCGACGTCGAGCAGATCCTCGTCGGCGGTGAGAACGACTTCCTTTTTGACAGGCGCTTCGCCGCGCCGGGAGACGTTCAAGGCAAACTGCCCCGCGGACAGGTCGGGAAACCGGAACCGCCCGAGATGGTCGGTGTGGCGCCGCTCTTCGTCGCCGTATCGGATGCCCGCGCCGCGACGACGGTTCGGAGGCACACCGATGAGGCGGATCTCCGCGCGCGGCACCGGCTCGCCCGCCGCATTGACCAGCACACCTTCGATTGCCCTACCGGGTGCCATGCGGATGTCGCCGAGGTCGCGCGGGCCCTGCTCCGGGTCCAGCGGCTGCAAGTCGATGAGCGTGCGCCCGTGCCCGATCCGCTGAAGAACGAGGCTATGGACCATGTCGGTGCGCAGGCCGACGAGTTGGAACGTTCCATCGTCCCCGCTCCGTGTGTACCGGCGGCTGGTTTGCTGACGGCCGAACCGGGTGGATCCGATGGCGGCGACGCGCACGCCCCCGAGGGCTTGGCCGGTTTCATCGACGGCGCGGCCCGTCACACTTCCGCCGGGGACCAATTCGAAATCGACGGTCGATCGCAATTCGACGATCTTGTTCGTCTGGCCGTAGGCGTCCGCATCCACCGCAATCTCCCGCCGTCCCTTGCCCGTCCAGCCGGGAAGGGAGTAGCGGCCATCCGCGTCCGTCGTCGTCTCGCGGAAGCGCGTCCACCCCATCCCAATGCGCGCGCCGGGGATGGGTTGTTTCGTCATGGCATCGGTGACTCGCCCGGTGATCGTGCGCCCTTTCGGCAGCTTGACTTCCAACTCGTCGCGCCCACTCTCGGGAGCCTCGTAGTAGATCCAGCCGGAAATTCCCAGCTCCGCCGGATCGGCCTCGACCCAGAGCTTCAACCGGGGCGGGAGGTTCTCGAACAGCGCCTCGCCCTTGGCATCGGTGGAAGTCGTGACGTCGAGCTGCCGGGGCTCGCCACGCGAGGCGGGGCGAGCGAAGACTCTCAGCGTGACGTCGGCGACCGGTTGCCCCGCTTCGTCCACGGTGCGAACCAGAACCGAGACCCCGGCATCGAGTACCACGCGCACGCGCTCGCCCGCCAGCACCTGCCGAATCTCCACCCCGGCATAGCCCGGCGCACGAACGCGCAGGTTCGCGAGGCGCCCACGCCGGACACGCATCGAGAAGGTGCCGTCCGACGCGCTCAACGTGGAGGGGCCGGCCTCTTCCTGGTCACGGTCCTTGATGTTGAGGGTTGTCGCACGGCGCCACGGGTAGCTGACGAGCGTAAGCTTCGCTCCCGCAATCGGCTTGCCGTCGCCGTCGACGACGACTCCATGGACTTCACGATCGAGATCGATCTGCGTCAGGTCCACACGGCGCGGCAACGGCGACTTCGCATCCGGATGCTGCTCTTCACCGGACTCCGCGTTCCCCACCGCGGCCGCGCTGCCGTCAGCGGCGTGCTGTTGAGTGCGCGTGGACGGAGCGCGCGCTGTGCGCCCAGGTGGCTGGTCGCGGAAGAACAGCCCGCCCCCGATCAGCAGCAGCAGGAGGAGCCCGAGCAGTGTCGCCTTCTTCCGCATACCCACGGCAACGAGCCTACAACGCGCGCGCAAATGTGGTCGGGCAGATTGCAGCTACAAGTCGACAACCGGCAAGTACCCGTGGCTGTCGAGCATCTCGAAGATCCTCGCTCCCACCGCCTTGCAGCTCTCGACCGCGAAGTACTTTGGCTCGTTGGCTCGAGCTCCCCCCTTCGGGGTCGTCGGTTCAAATCCAACGTGAAAGTCCTCGCTGCCGAAGTTGCGCCGCTCCAACCGCGGCAGCGGTTGGGCCATAAACATGGAGCCCCGGGTCGCCTGTGGGAGCATTCCGGAGCAGCGGTTGTAGGTCAGGACCCGTAGTTGGGCTCTCGGGGCTGGCGATCAAGAGTGCCACTGGCACTCTTGCCGCTTCATCCATGCGGTGCCAGTCTCATTTGCTGCTGTTTCGTTCAAACGCGCGCATCCGTTTCGGACGATTCGCGCCAGCCATCGCGCCCGCACCGGCGCGATTCCGCTCACCGAGGCTGCGGCTTACGAACCCGGAACCGCATCCACGATCCACGAAGGGAGGTGCACGCGCGGCGACTCAAAGTCCAAGCCCGTCACGCACAGCTTGATCGAGACTCGCGAGCGTTGCCGCCGGCGTCTCTCCCAGTCTCCTCGACACTTTCGCGACTGGTATCGTTGCCAGCTTCCACGGCCGGATGTAGGTGACGGACTTGTCCGCAGGGAATTTCAGGCCCATGGATCGAGCCTGTGTGGAGCCCTCTTGCACCTCAATGCGTGGTTCCGTGGCGGGGGGCGCTTGGGTTCCCATGAACGCGAAAACGCCCTCCGAACCGCGCACTACACGCGTATCCGTCAGCAGGATCGCAGGACGGCGCTTCTCGTCGGTACCGTCGGAAAACGGAAACCGAAGAAGATACACGTCTCCACGCGAGAGGTGCGTAACGTCAGACTGGCTCACCGTCGTCGTCGCTGTAGATATCCGGCTCGTTCGCGAGGAATCCCAAGGAGGTTCCCCCGATCGACCGGAGTACGTCGGCCCAAGCGGCGTGCGACTCGGCGTCCAATCGCATCTCGGTGGCACCGCTCCGAGTGGCGCCCGCGATGACTACAAGCTGCGCGGTATCCGAAAGAACAATGCTGCCTTCCGTTGCAGCGGATGCGGTTGCGATCGTCATTCTTGGGCCTCCCCTGCCTGCTCTGGCCGAACCGCGCGCACTTCCCACGTGTCGCTCTCGTGGTTATCGACGGTCAGTGAAAAAGTGTATCGGCCAACATCGGGAAAGTTGAAGTCGAAGTCGATCGCCAACTGGGCCGAACCGCCTCCCTCCGGGACATTGAATGAACCGTTGATTTCCGGCGCGACCTGCTGGCCGTCCTCGTTCACGACCCGAATTCGGAACGTATGCGGGCCCGCCTCGTTGATTGAGCCGGTGATCCGGCCCAGAATCGAACCGCGCATTCGCAGCGGTTGCCCCTCGGCGACGGTGAGGCGGTCGATGCCACCTCGCAGCAGGCTAAACGTGCCATCCGGGTGAGCTCGCGCCGCGTCGGCGATCAACAGCACTCCTCGCATGGCCTAGAGTCTACCCGTCAACCCGGAGTCGTCACAACCCGACCCGGGGCCAGCCAAAGGAACTCCCGTGCGACATCCGCGTCAGCGAATGTGCCAGAAACGCGGAGTCCCGGGTCGGATTTGCGAGCCTTCCGAAGCCGTGGTTGCAGGCCAAGACCCGTAGTTGGGCTCTCGGGGCTGGCGGTCAAGAGTGCCACTGGCACTCTTGCCGCTTCGATTGGGCGGACGGGGTTGGCTCGAACTCCCCCCCCAGGGGGGTCGTCGATCCAAATCCGACGTGAGAGGCCTCGCTGCCGAAGTTGCGCCGCTCCAACCGCGGCAGCGGTTGGGCCATAAACAT
>CBDURV010000061.1:0-11869 GCA_965369495.1 uncultured bacterium | reverse complement strand
CGGGTCACCCGTTCCCAGCGACCCGGCGGTGCGCGGCGGAGGAACTCGATCTCGACACCCGCGCGGGCGGCGCCCGCAATCGTCGCGCTGCCGTGCACCTTGCCCCCGCGCACCAGCGCGATGCGGACGCGCTGCCCGTGGACGTTGCCGTCATAGGTCGCCACGGCCCGCAGAAACCCGCGGCGCGCGACGGAGAGAAAACCGAACCCGCTTACGCCGACCGGAAACCGGAAACTGCCTGCCGCGTCGGTGCGGCCGAGAAGCGGGGCACCGAAACCGGGATCGAGCCGCACGCTTGCGAACTCCACCGGCTCTCCCTCGTCATCGAGAACCAACCCGCTGACCGGTTCCGCCGCCTCCAGCACGACGTGTTGGTTCGCAACAGCGGGATCCACCTCGAACGTGGCGACCGCGTACCCGTCGGCGTACACGGCGATGCGCGAACCGGCGGCCGCCTCGATGCGAAACGCGCCGTCGATGGCCGTGTCCGTCGCGACCGGTGCATCGCCGGAGAGGCAGACGAGATGCGCGCCTGCCAGGCCACGCTCGCTCCCTGCTCCGAGAACACGGCCGCTCACGAGCGGCATGGGTGCGAGTTGGATCGCGAGCGGCTCGCCGGCGGCCGCGCGTACCACGCGCGTCTCGTGGCCCGCCGCGCGAAACGTGATCTGTGCCTCGCCCGGTGCCATGTCGCCAAACGAAAAGCGGCCGGTCTCGTCGGTCGTCGTGTTGAACTGCACGCTGCCCTGGCTCGCCCGCACGGGTGCGCCGGGAAGAGGTGTGCCCTGCGCGTCGGTTACGACGCCCGCCCACTTGCCAGGGCGCGCCAGCGTGAGCCGAATCTCGCTGCTGCCGGCGGACGCACGCATGAAATTGCGCGCCCGCCCCGCCGCTCGCGCCACGACGCGCACCGGACCGAACGGATGGCTGCGTCGCGCCGCGGCCGTGCGCGTCACGTCGAGCCGGAAACCACCCTTGTCATCGGTGCGCCCATGCGCGAGCGGACGATCGCCCGCGAGCGCATCCCAGACATGCACCTGCGCGTTCGCGCACGGCCGGCCCGCGTCCGTCACGACCTGCCCCGCGACGGAGAACGCGATCTCCTCGACCTCTTCCTCTTCTTGGGCGAGAAGAGGCCCCACGAGCACAAGCAGCAGCCACCAGCGGTTCATTCCACCAAGGATAAAGGCGACTACCCATCGCGAGGCCCAAGGCCCGGAACAGCCCTTCGATCCCGCTCAATCGAGCCCCGCAGCGATTCCCGGCGTCGGATGCGACCGGTTTGAAGGAAACGGTGGTAGGTTCCTCCGTGAGATCGGCGCTAACCGGTAATCGACACTTGTCGATCTCGCTTCATTTATCCATTGAGTAGCGGTTTCGCGCCCGTCCTTTCCGTCGATTGAGAAGGTCCAAGCAGCGTGATCGGAAGGAGTCCCACACATGGGCACGAAAATCTTTGTCGGCAACATCTCTTTTGACGCCAGCGAACAGGATCTGCACGATCTGTTTGCAGCCGACGGCCGTCAGGTCAGCTCGGTAAGCGTCGTCATGGACCGCGAAACGGGCCGCCCGCGCGGTTTTGCATTCGTCGAGATGGGCAACACCGACGACATGAACGCGGCAATCTCGGCGCTGGACGGCGCGGATCTCCACGGACGTCCGTTGCGCGTCAACGAGGCGCACGACAAGCCCCGCGGTGGCGGCGGCGGCGGTGGCGGCCGACGCTACTAAGTAGCTCAACAAGCCATGCGGGGCGTCCCTTCGGGGGCGCCCCGTTTTTTTTTGGACGGATACCCAGATACAGTTCCGGCTATGTCTGCCGTGATCCAGCGCCATCGGCCGTCAAGTCGCGGTCGCACGTGGTGCGAGTTTCGAAAGAAAACACCCGGTACCGCATCCGCGTTGTGCTTCGTCTGGCTTCTGGCTGCATGCGGATCGCCTCCGGCGCCGGAGCCTGAGCCTGAGCGCACCGTGCGCATTCGACTTGTGGACGGTGGCGGCGCGACGATCGATCCCGAAGGCAAGACCGTCTGGTGGGCGGCGCAAGCCGATGCGGAGTTCGGCACGCCGGCGGGCCTGATCGAGGACGGCGCCATCCTGTTGCGCGACGTGCCGGGGGAACCGTTCGTCGTGGTGGCGCTCCCGGACGGCTTCGTGGTCCCCTCGCAGGGCTGGCCGCGCGTCGTCATCCCAGCGGGCGTTACCGAAGCCGTGGTGACGCTGGACGTGGGAGCGACGCGCACGATCCGGGTCGTCGGGCGCCAGAGGAAAGAGACGTTCTATACGACCGCGCATCTCGCGGCGACCACCGACCTCGAACCCTCGCAGCACTCGATCGAAGAGGACGGGACGGTGCACATCACGGGCTTGCGAAAGGGTGCGCGCTACAACCTCTTCGTCTGCGAGCTGGAGTCGGACCGCAGCGCACTCGTTCGCGATCTGGGCGCCAACGAGCCCTGGCCGGTCATCGAGCTCTCCCCGGCGCACGACATCCGAGGCCGCGTCATTCTTCCCAAGGACTGCGGCCTCGCCTGTGTGGCGGTCATGGTGGATCGCGCCGTCATGATCTCCGGACGGCTCGAGGATGACGGCCTGTTCCGAATTCGCGGGGTGCCCGAGGGGACATGGACGGTCGTCGCCTACACGACGGTGGGGAACGAGTACATCGCCCGCCACACCCAGGCAGAGGCGGACGGCGAAGCGTTTTTGGATCTCACGATCCCGCCGAAGTAGGCGGGAATTCGGTGTCGGCGTCGATGGCGGCGAAAGGTTCAACTCGCGGCAGCCACCGGCTGACGCCCGCGAGACGCCAGAAACTACAGCCAATGAACCAGGAGCCGTATCCCGGATGGACTCACCCGCCAAACTCGGCGAACTTGCCACGGCGCCGGTCGCGGAAGTACTCGATGGTGGCCACCGGCAGCGGCAAGAGCCAGACGGTGTACCGCCAGAACCGCGAGAGGAATCCGTCGAGCGACCGCTCGACCCAGTGCGGGTGCCCTCAGAGGTGCACGTGGAAGAGATAGATGTAACCGCCGAACACCCAGACCACCGACAGCAGTGCAGCCCACTCCAGAAGGTGTCTTCGCCGAGCCGCCGTCATGCCCATCTATCGGAAACTCCCGACCCGGGCTCAAGACGCCGAGCGATTGCGGTACGGCT
This sequence comes from uncultured bacterium, assembly GCA_965369495.1. Lineage (GTDB taxonomy): Bacteria > Planctomycetota > PLA2 > PLA2 > PLA2 > JBCDBY01. The sequence continues at coordinate 8,707 of CBDURV010000061.1, read as the reverse complement.
CGAACACGGTTCCGGGCATCTTCTTTCGAACCTCGCGGGTGCGAATCCCCGCGCGAGCCCGAGGAGCCCGGCTCAGCGCGCAACCGAGAATTCGTGGATGGGCTTGGCGGTCCAGTCCTCGATGTCTTCTCCAGTTCCGGAGCCCTCGCGGATCCAGAACGTGATGGAGATCGGACCCTTGGGGAGGTTTCGAAACTCGAATTTCCCATCGGCGTCCGTGAACGTGGCGCGGTCGAACCCGAACTCCTCGTTCGACAACTCGACCCGGAGCTCGGAGTACGGGCGCCCCGCCGGGCCACGGACGCGCCCGCGGAAGACGCCACCGGCAACCAGCGCGATCGTACCGAGATCACGCAGTTCCCCATCTGCCATGGCGGGGAGCCGGCGAAGGACAGGGACGGTGTCGCCGGAGTCGAACCCGATCGTCACGGGCACGCCCGACGGGATTCCATGGAGGATGAACCGCCCGTCCGCGTCCAAAGCGAGCGCGGCGCCACTGGTCTGTGAGTTCTTCGTGCCGACGGTATAGGCGATGCGCCGCGATGCAGGCGGCGGTACGAGGCGGACGGTGACGCGTGTTGTGCGGCGCAGAATAATGGCCACGGCGGGACCCGGTGTGACCTCGGAACGCGACCAATCGCCATAACGCTCCCCCCAATCGCTCACGCTCAACTTGCCGGGCTGCGACTGGAGGCCCTCCATGCGGAACCGACCGTGGCGATCGGTGTCGCAATACCGTTCGTGGCTCACGACTCCCGGACCGGCGCTCACCCGATAGTGGACGGCAATACCTGCCAGCGGTTTCCCGGCCTCGTCGGCGACAGTCCCGTGGAGGGTCAGGCCCGGATTGGGCACGAACTCGACCCACGACAGCCGACCCGCCTCCACCTGGACATCGAGCTGCAAGGGCAGCTTGTCGGGAGGATTCACGTGCAGCGTGTAGCCCCCCGGCTTCAAGGGACCGAGCAGTGCAGTTCCGTCGGACCCTGCGAAATTGGGGATGCGCGGACCGAAGAGCAACTTGCCGTCTCGGGTCGTGAGCGTCAGACGCACCTGCTTGACCGGCTGCCCGCGTGCGTCTTTCACGCGCACCCCGATCCCCGTCGGCGGGGCGAGGCTCAGGTCGATGGCCTTGTCCTCCGTGGTGATAACGATCGAGTCCATGCGAGCGCTCGCGAGACTCTCGCCCCAGACTTGCAGCGTGTACGTTCCGGCCGTGAGCCCGCGAAAGAGGAAACGCCCTTCGGAATCGGTCGTGGCGCGTGCCGAGCGGCGCAGCGAATCGCGTCCGAGGTGATCGGCGCGTGGACTGGTTTCGAGAAAGCGATCGGATGCCGGGTAGATCATCGCGTGTGCGCCGGGCGCAGGCGTTCCGTCCGCGCGGCGGACGATGCCGCGCAGTCGCGCGCCCGCGCCCATCCGGATGACGATCTCCGCCGACTTGGGCAGGGCGATCCCGCTCTGGAACGCGTTGCCGTAGCCCGGCGCCGCGACACCGATGCCGTAGCGGGTTCCAATCGGGATTCCCGGCACAACGAACCGGCCGAGTGCGTCCGTCGTGAGCGGTTCGCTGAAGCTGTCGCCACCGGCGAGATCGCCAACCCAGACGCGAACACCCTGGAGCGGTGTGCCGTCCGAGGCGTCCAGGATCAACCCGCGAAGGATGGGCGCGGGGATGAGGACGACATCGGTCCGATCGACGCCGCCGACGAGGGTCGCTTCGCTCCAGAGGTATCCGTCCTTGTGGACGGCGACGAACACCACCCCCCTATCGTCGGTGGAGAGGGTTGCGATCCCGCTCGCATTCGTCCGCGCGCGCATTCCGAGTTCGTCGTTCGTCACCCGCAGATCCGCTCCCTCGATAGGCGTGTGATCGGGAGCGGCGAGCACACGCACGCGCAGCATTCGGCTGGAGCGGGCCCGAGTCGGCGTGTCGTCGGCGGCTTGCGAACCGAGTGCGCGCGGCACGGGTCGATTGGGCTCGGCCTCGGCACCGCTCGCCCGCCCTCCATCGGCGGTAACACGACCCGGCGCCCGTCGTGCCGCACCATTCCATCGCAACTCGACAATCAGGAACGCCGCCACGATGGCGAGAACCACGAACCACAACCCACGACGACCGCGCACCCGCGCATGGTACGACGCCCCGGCCGCGGGGGACCGAGTTCGACGGCTGCAAAGGCCAGCGCGGGTACCGACCGGCGCCGCGGAACCCGTCAACTTGCTACTGTGACGGCGTGGGATTCCGGGATTGGGCTCGCAAAATGTCCGCACGCGGGGAGCAGCCCGAGGCGGAAGCAGTCACGCCCCTCTTCACGGAGATCACACTGCCGGATGGCAGCCATGCAGTCGTCGATCGGGCCACGCTCGAGTATATGCAGTCGACGGCCCCCCAGCCGACGCAGGCCGCGCTCGATCGGATCCTGGACCAGGTCGTCAAGGTGCGCGTCCTGGATGGCGGTGAGGCCAACGGCAGGCCGTTTTCGGATCAGGTTCGCATCGAGACCGACGATGCAGCGACCCTGATCGATTTCCGCACGGCGCTTCGCATCGAGGACGGACCCGCCGGACATTGCATGTGCCATGGCAGCCAGACGTTTGAGCTGTGGGATAGAGACGACGAGCGCGTGGCTGTGATCGGCCTGCACCACGGGATCACCATTCGTTGGAACGCGTGGAAGGACGACGCGGAACTGATCGACAGCCGGAGGTTGCTCGAGTGGATCGCGGCGCATGGCTTTCGTGCGCCGCTCAAGGCCTTCGAGAGAGACCGCCGGCAGGAGCAGGCAAGCCGGGAGGAATACGAGCGGTGGCGTGAAGCGTCGCCAGACCCCGTCCGCCCACTGCTTGATGCGGCGGCGACTGAGGTGGTCGCGAGCGAGAGCGCCCTGGCGCCGGTGCGCGGGTCGCTTGAAGAAGCCTACCCGGACGAAATGCAGCGTGCGCTGGTCCTGTTGGCCTGGTTCGGCAGGGGGCAAGGCCCGTGGTCGCGCTTCCCGTCCTACGAAAGCATCGTCGAGACATTCCTGTTGGCCATGCCGACTCGGCTGTTGATCCAGGCCATCGAGGGCGTGATCGCGGCCGGCACGGCGACGGAAGCACACCTCGAGGGAGCGGCGCGATACTTCGCCGGGTGGGACTTCAACCGCAAGAAGAAAAAGACCAATGCTCGCCGCGTTCCGGATCCGCTGAAGGCACAGCTCCTCGACCACGCCCTGCGGTGCGGCCACAGCGAGAACCACTGGACGGCGAAGAACAAGCTGGCCTGAAGGCCGCATGCCTCCGGGAAGGCGCCCAATTCGGAAGTACGGTGCCTGGCGCCGTACTTCCACGCTACCGCGCAGACTCAAGCAGCGCTTCGATGACCTCCGGAATCTCCTTCTCGGCAATCCGGGAGCCGCGACGCAGCGCCGCCGGCTTGATGTAGCGCACGCGCCCCTCGCCATCCAGCAGGAGCGTCGACGGGAGCCCCAGCCCCCCGCACTGCTTCCCGACCTCCTCGACCGGGATCATGAGCGCGGGCCACGGAAGTTCATGGTTCTTGAGGAACGCGGCGATAGTCTTCTTCTCGTCGTCGTGGAACCGCGTCACCTTTTCTTGGTCCCGTTCGCGGACATTGATCCGCGCCGGTTCGTGCTCCGGCCCGATCGGCTTGTCGATATCGGCATCCAAGTCGAATCGCGCCGGGTAGACGGCGAAGCCGGGCCATGTCACGAGCACGATCGCGAACGGCTTGTCCTTGTACCGCTCGGCAAGGTCGCGGAGCACCGCCAGCCCGCGAACGGAATCGTCCTGGCTCGTCTGCCAGAAGTAGAGCAGCGTCACCTTGCCCCGATACACCGCCAGATCGGAGGGACCCCGGAACTCGTGCGCCACCGTCCAAGCTGGCGCGGGCCGGCCCAGCAACTCGACCGCGGCGCTGCTGCGCGCGAGCATGCGCTCAACGAGGCGCTCCATCATTGCGAAGCGCCTCCCGTTCGGCGATCGTGTGGCGACATCCTTGTACTCGGCCAACATCTTCGCGATGCGTTTCCGAAGTTGTGGGTAACCGTCCATCTCGTGCACGCCCGTCATGTGCGCGGCGATCGCGTACCGCGCAATCACCGCCGCGGCTGACGGCGCCGCATCGATCGCCTCGCGGCAGGCCTTCAGTGTGGCCGCGGCATCGCCCTGCCGGTGCGCGAGGCGCACCACCGACTGCCACAGCATGGAGAGCGAACTCGCTTCGTCCTGCTCAGCCGCCTTCGCCATCGCCTCGACGTTCACGCGCGCCTCGGCGAGTTTCGCCTCGGGAAGCTGCCTGAAGCAGATCGAAACGGTGTGCGCGTACTCCATCCGACCCGCCGCGTCCGTCGCCAACGCCAGCAGATCCGCAAGCCCGCGATCTACCTGCCCGGCCCACACCCGCAGCACCGCGAGGTCACTTCGATCCGCCTCCTCCGCCTGCGCGCTCGCCTTGTCCCACTTCGCCACGAACGCCTTCGCGATCCCGCGCTGCTCCGGCGACGGACGCATGATTGGCCGCCGCCCCTGCAGACGCTGACGCAACTCCGACGGACGTTCAAGTTCCGTATCCTGCGCCCACGCCGACGCGACCAGAACCATAAGCACCACTACTGCTCGCATGTTTCCTCCGATCCTAGCTCTTCGACGCCGCTCGCGGCGGTTACCGCTCGCGGTTTTCGGTAGTTCGGGATGATCCGGGCGGCGGCGGCGCGCTACGTTCTCGCAAGGCGCGACGATTCTGGAACTAAGCTGGAGAGAAGTTGGGAACGCGTCCCCACACACAACACGATGACCAGACTCATAATCGCATTCGGGCTCGGCCTCGCGGCCGGGCTCCTGATCGCCGGTTTGAACGGCGACTCCGTTCCGGCACGACGGCCGTCGGCACCCCAACTGACGGCGGAACCTGCGTCCGCGGAAAAACCGCCGTCCGATCCGAACGAATCGTCCGAGTCAGTGTCGGAGCCCCGACCCGCCACCCCGAAGACTAAGGCCAACACGGTGCCGCCGCGCAATGGGCTGCACAAACGGTTCTGGCCGAACGGCAACGTCCGTCTGATTACGACCTATCAGGACGGACGGCCCCACGGTGTCGCGAAGTCGTTCTATGAGGATGGCGCGAAGGAGGCGGAGGCACGCCTCATCGACGGCCTGCGCAACGGGCCATCCGACTACTGGTTCCGCGACGGCACGCGCAAGGAGGTCCAGCTCTACAAATTCGGGGCCCTCGACGGGGCGCGCCGCGCCTGGTTCGCTGACGGAGCCCTGCGCCTCGAAGAGCAGTACGCGGCTGGGAAACGACTGGGCGTGGCGAAGGAGTGGGCCAAGAACGGGCTACTCCTCGTCGAGCGTCACTATCGCAATGGCAAGCCGCACGGCTCGCACGTGACCCGGCATCCCAACGGCCGCGTCGAGACGCAATGGGAGTATCGAAACGGCAAGCCGATCGATGGCACGTTGGTTTCCTACTACGCCAACGGCAACGTCATGGAACGCGGGACCTACCGGGACGGAGTGCGAACCGGCGTCTGGACCAGCTACCGCGCGAACGGCGGCAAACTGGCGGAGCGCACGTTTGTCGATGACGCGCTTCACGGCAGGACCCGCGAGTGGCTGGCAGACGGGCGCACGAAGGAGTCGATGTACGAACACGGACTTCGCATCGAGTAGCCGAGGGACGCGATCGCCGGGAAGGCGTCCACTGCGGTACCGGGTTCGATTCGCGGCAGGAACTGGCGCGCGAACAGCCCGAGTCGATGGTTGGTCTCTGGCGCCGTACTTCCAGATCCCGGAGAAACTCTCACCTACCCGCGCTGCGGAGCCAGAATGCCGCCCGGGCGCGGACCGCTCCCTTTCCACTCTTCGCCAGTTTGGCGAGCGTCTTCGCCGCGTCGGCGTACGCGCCCGTCGGCTTGCCCTCGACGAAGTCCTTGGAGAAGCGGAAGGGCGTCGCGAGCGAAAGCGCGTTGATCGCGGTCGAGTAGACGCGGCCCGCATCGGCGCCCCACGGACCGTCGGGATCCCAGGAGCCCTCCAGCACCTTCAGCTTTTTGTTCTGGTTGGGAATCAGCGCCTTGGCGAGCTTGGTGTTCCACTGCTTCCAGTCCTTGCCCTGCCGCGCGAAAAACGCCAGCGTGCCATAGTGCCAATAGAACATGTCGATGCGTCCGTCCTGCCAGAGCGGCATGAGATCGCGGCAGATTTCCAGGCACGGCTTCAGGTTCGGCGGTCGCACCCCGTGGCGCTCCACCAACGAAAACGCCCACAGGCCCGCCGCGGTCATGGATCCCGATTTCTCGGGCGGGAACCGTTCCTGCAGTCCCTCGGGCCTCGCGCAGGAGCCGTCCTTCACGTTGTAGCCGATCTGAAAATCGCCGGTCATCGCGATCAGCAGGCGCCCGCCGCCGGCGAACGCGTCCGGGTCCACCTCGATGCCGCCGCGTTCCGCCAGCGCGAGCGCGTGCAGCATCGCGACGGTTACGTTGGTGTCGTTCTCGTTGCCGCGCGGTTCGTAGCGCCAGCCGAGATCGGGGTTGCGGCTCGCGACGCACGCGGCGACGGCACGGCGCGCGGCGCGGCGATAGCGCGGATCGCCCGTCAGGATCCACGCTTCGCAGACCGCGGCCGTCGCGAACGCATGATCGATCAGGAAGTGCTGACTGGACGCTTCTCTGAAGAGCCCATCGCGGCGTTGCGCGCGCAGCAGGTACTCGAGCCCCTCGCGCGCCGACGGGTCGTCCGCGAGGCCGACCGCCATGAACGTACAGAGCGCCAAGCCGGTCACGCCCGGACTGTAGTTGGGAAGGCCCGTCCCCTTGACCGTGCCGAGTTTGTCGTGCGCCACGAATTGCTTCGGATGCCAGCGACCGTCCGCCTTGTTCACTCCGGAGGCGCGCGTGTCCTGAAACCTCCGCAGCCAGTCGAGCGCGCTGTCGATCGACTTGCGCGTCGCGCCCGGCGCACGCTTGTAGCGCTTCGCACGGCCGAGAATTCCGTTGCCGTGCGCGGCCGCGATCGCGCCCAGCGCATCGACGAGGGGCACGCTTGCGCCCTTCTCGGTCGCCGCGATGAGGTCGGGAATGAGCGACTCCGCGGCGCGGCCCATGGGGCGCACCGCGTCACACGCGGCGTCCCGGACGCGGGCGTCGTCACCGGCAAGTGCGGCGCGCGCCAACTCCGTGACCTTGGTCGGTTGGCCCAGATGCCAGAGTGCACTCGCTGCTGCGAGTTGGACCGCCGCGTCCTTGTCCGCCGCCATCTTCTTGACGCCCGCCAGCACCGGCTCCGTTGCGTCGGCATATCCGAGGGCGCGCACCACGGCCGCACGAACCGAAGGGTCGGGGTCGCCGGCCATCTCCCGCAGATCCATCGCGGACGTCGTCGGCCCGCAAAGCGCCAGTGCGTCCGCCGCGGCGGCGCGCACGGACGCGTCACCGTCGTGCAGCCGTTCCTGCATGGCTCCGAGATCGATCCTCACGAACGGGCCCATGCCGGCGAGTGTGTCGAGCGCACGCCGCCGCGCGGCCGCATTCTTTGTTTCCAGTTCCGTTTCGAGCGCGCTCACGGCGGGCCTTCCGATCCGGTTGAGCGCCCGACCGGCGCTCGCGCTGCTGGGTCCGCTTAGCGCCTTGACCAGCGCGGGCGCCGCGTCGGCGCCGAATTGGGCGGCACTCTTGACCGCCGCAGTCGCGATGCGCGGATCCGAATCGGCAAACGCGAGAATGAGAGCGGGGACCGCGTCGGAACCTCTCGCCTTGATGCTCCCCAGCGCACGGACGGCGGCGAGACGCACGTCCGCGTCGGAGTCGTGCACGAGTGGAATCACCTTGCTCACGCCGGGCGCCGCCTTGGTGCCCATGTTGCCCAGCACCGTGGCCGCGCCGGCGCGCACGAGCGCGCGCTTGTGGTTGAGCGCCCCCAGCGCCGGCTGGTAGACGGCCGCGCCCTGTTTGCCGAGCGCCCACGCGGCACCCGAACGCTGGTTCGCGGACGCGCTTCCGAGCGCCTGCATCAGGAGCGGGATCGTCGCCTCGCCGCGTTCCCCCAGCGCGTCCCCGATCTTGCGGCGGACCTCCTCATCGGGGTCGTCCAGCAGACCGACGAGCTCCTTGTTGTACTTGGCCGTGTCGGGTCCGAATCCGTAGAGCACCTCGGCGATCTCGCGGCGCTGCGTGACGTTCTTGCTCTTCCGCATGCCCTTGAGCAGCGCCGGTGTCGCTCCGGATCCGATGGCGAGCAACGCCCGCTTCATCCGACTCCGAATGCCCCAGGTCTCGTGGGCGAGATTCTTGACCAGTTGGGGGGCCGCCCTTTTCGCGCCGCTCCCCATCCGGCGCGCGAGTTCCGCGCCGCGCAGCAGGCTCTGATCGTCCTTGCGCTTGAGCAGCGAAATCGCATCCTTCAACTCGTCTGCCAGCGTGAAAGACGCGACAGTCAACAGCACTATCCCTATCCGAAGCATGGGGCCTTGATACCCGATTGCATCGTGCAAAGTAAGGGACTGCTACGCGACCCGGCTCGATGCCCCATCCGGGACGTGCGGTACCGCCGGGACGTGCGGTACCGCCGGGACGTGCGGTACCGAGATGTGCGGTACCGGGTTCGTTTGCTGCAATGGCTGGGTGCGCAAAGTGGCGCGATTCACCAATCGGCCAGGCCGCGTACACGAATTCTCGCGCCAGCGCGTGACGCGTCGGATCCT
>CBDURV010000060.1:0-11902 GCA_965369495.1 uncultured bacterium | reverse complement strand
ACAACCGTGGTCCTGTTTCGTGCCCGCGGCGCATGGGAATCCGCATGGGAAGCCCAAGTGCATCTGGTTACGCGCGTGCTTGTAATTTGTATAGGAACGGCGGATTCTCCCGGCTTGCCCGTGCCGCCGCCATTCCAATGGATCCCTCCCGGGGCCTGATTTCACGGCGACCGGGATATAGGGACGGATCCGGTCCGGATTAGCAACACTGATCCAATAAAAAGCAACTCCAGGAAATTGCAGCCGACTCCCGGCCGTGGTATTTTTCGCCCGTGGATCATGGGCAAGCAACTTCAACGGAAGTACGAGCTTTGAACCAGTCCGGAAATCATCTAGGTTCGGGCAGAGTTTCGGATCGAAACTTGGACAGAACGACCACGAAAAACCGACTGAATCACGGGCAAGCTGCGCACGCCCTGGGAGCGCTTGAATGACTCTGCGCCTCATCATCGCACTGCTGCTGACGGCTTGCCTTGCCGGGGCCCAGGAAACGGGGGATGAAAAGACGGATGAGCCGGTAGCCGATGCCCCGGAAGCCGGCTCGACGTCTACCCCGGAAGCATCCACCAACCCCGACATGGCGGAGCATCTGCCTCGCCCGGGCGATACGACCGCCAACGAAGCTGGCGATGGCGATCCCCCTGAGGATCAGCGCGCTTGGGACATCGACGGGTATCTCACATCGCGCCTCATCTACGAGAACGCGGCCGACGAGGACGTCTTTCGGCTGTTCGTCGATCTGAACACCGATATCCACTATCGCGGCAAGGTCCCGTTCATGATTCGGGTCAACGGCCGCGCGGCGTGGACGATTTCCGACCAGCCGGATCCCGGAGACCTGCTGTACGGCATCTGGGATACGTTCAACGGAAACCTCGAGGCCGTGATGTACGAGGCGTTTATCGCCTTCCCCAAGCTCATCAACGACAAGTCCCGCCTCGTCCTCGGGCGCCAGTTCATCGAAGAAGGCGTCTACCTGCAGTACGACGGCGGACGCTTCGACCTGTCTCTCGACAACATCGCGTCGGACCTGGTCCTCAGCATCTATGGCGGTGCGGGCGTCGAATGGGGCCGCTCGGACGGCGAAGAACATTGGCTGGTCGGCGCGCTCGCCAAGGGCTCCATCCCGCAGTGGAAAACACGCTGGCGGGTGCAATACCTGCACGTCAACCAGTACTTCGAGGGCATCAACGACCCGGCCATCGGACCGCTGGTCGATCCCGTCACCTATCCCGCGCAAACGCTCGAGGACGATCTCTTCGGCGTGACCGTTTGGCAGCCGCTCACGGACACGGCCCGCTTTTTCGGCCGGTTCACACTGCTAAACGGCGACGCGAACGAACTGCAACTGCGGGTGCGCTGGCACTCCAAGGACGGCCAGTGGGTCGTGCTGGTGGACTGGTATCAGCTCTTCCAGCGGCTCTTCAACGTCACCAACGACCTCACGCCGTACGTGCCCATGCTGGGCAGCTTCGATCCGTTCTTCCGCGCCACGGCCAAGGCGACTTGGCGCCCGCAGGCGCACCTGCTGTTCGAACTCGGCGCCTCGTGGCGCGTGCTGGAGAACTCGGAAGACGAGAACACCTTCAACCACGAGTGGTTCAACTACTACTTCACGTGGTCCTGGCTCGACCTGATCGACCAGAAAATGGACCTGACGCTCACCGCGAGCGGTTACGACACGTCGGGCAACACGCAGCACGTCATTACGAGCAGCCTGGACTACAGGATCAAGGAGAACCTGCTGCTCTCCCTCGGCCTCGACTACGCGCTCTACAAGTACATCTGGTTCGACAACTCGGAACGCGAGAACGTCTGGACCTATCGCGGCGAACTGCGCTGGGAACCGAAGCCCTCGCTGCGCGCCGTGTTCGGCGTTTACGTCGATGACGATCGTGTCACGACATGGACCTATCTAGTCGCTAAACTGGTTTGGAAATTCTAATGCTGGAGATGAAATGGAGGATCGCTTGGGCGCTCACGCTGGTCGTGGTCGCCTGCAATGTCACCTCCCCCGACCCCTCCGGCGGTGCGAAGGCGCCCGCCAAGCCTCAGTTGACCCTGAATCACTCGGTCCATGCGGACAACGGGTTGGAGTGCGCCGACTGCCACGACCCGGAGGCCAAAGGCGAACCGGCCGCACCGCCGGCAGCCTTCTGCTTCGAGTGCCACGAGGACCTCGAAACGGACACCGAAAAGGTCAAGGAGTACTTCGACGCGGCGCGGACCGGCGAGACCTATGTCTGGCCCGGCTCAAGCAGGCTGCGCAAGAGCGACCTGATCTTCTCGCACGCCTCGCACATGGGCAGCTACGAGACCAAGTGCTCCGATTGCCACGGCGAGGCCGCGGTAAAGGCGTTCGTCCGACCCGCCCCGCTTGAGCGGAAAGCGACCTGCTTCGACTGTCACCAGGCGCGCGGCACGGATACGAACAACTGCGCGACCTGCCACACGCACACCCGCAAGGACAAGAAGCCGGCCGACCACAACGCCACCTTCCAGGCCTCGCACGGCGCGAATGCGCCCGCGGACTGGCAGGAGGGCAACATGACCTCATGGCGCGACCCGTCCGGCGGGACCTGCGCGCTCTGCCACAGCGTTCCGAACGCGTGCAACGAGTGCCACAAGAGCGTCGAGCCGAACACGCACAAGGAAGCGGGATTCCGGACCGGCCACGGAACCGGCTACCTCGACGCCGGTCTGCGGCCCTTCGAGGACACCAGTTGCGCCCTCTGCCACGAGGAAAACAGCTGCGTCCGGTGCCACCAGACCACCAAGCCCCGCAACCACACACTCTCTTGGCAGCGCCGCTTCCACGGCATCACAGCCAGTATCGACCGCCAGACCTGCCTTGTTTGCCACAAACAGCAGTTCTGCGTCCGCTGCCACCAAAACGCGAAACCCATCAGCCATCGCGGCACGTTCGCCCGCGGCCCGCAATCTCACTGCATTGCGTGTCACGAGCCGCTTAACGCGACCGGCTGCTCCACCTGTCACAAGAACACACGCGGCCACCTGTCCGCCCCGCGCCTTCCCGCGGGTCCCCCGCATGCGGGTGCGACGGATTGCAGGACTTGCCATAGCGTGCTGCGTCACTACGACGACGGCCTGAGTTGCCGGAGGTGCCACCGATGAAACGCACTGTTTCCTTCCTCATTTTGCTGGGCCTCGTGCTCGGAGCGGGTTGCAACAACGACCCGCGGCTCGAGATTCCGGGGATTCCGGAGAGTGCGATACCCTCGCAGCCGGGCGACTTCGCAGGATCGGACACGTGCCGAACCTGCCACGAGTCGATCTGGCAGACGTGGTCGCATTCGCGCCACACCAAGAAGGTGCGCGACGCCACGCTTGATATTCTGGTGAACGACTTCGACAGCAGCGGCGCAGTCGATTTCGTGAAGGGCGGCGCCGGGGTCACGTTCAACGTGGCGACATCCGTGCCGGCCGACCAGACCGATATCCCGAGTTTGGATCTCGGCCCCGGCATCGAGTACCCGCTGCTGGGTTGGGTGAACGGCAAGCCGGTCGTGAAGATCGGCCTGATCACCTACGACGTCACCTATGTCCTCGGCGGCACAGGCAAATGGAAGCAGCGCTACATGGTGACGATCGACAACCAGGAGTACATCTCTCCGGTTCAGTGGAACGACGTCAAGCGCAACTACGTCTGGTACCACCCCGAGAACTGGTACGAGATCACTGGCGACACGCTCACCGGCTATCTGTACGGCCTGGGCGAGACGCCCATCACCGAGGGCGAAGTGCGTGACAGCTGGCAGCGCCGTTGCATCGGCTGCCACGTCACCGGCGTGCGCGACATCACCAAGAACGCCGACGGCGAATTCGGCGCCTCGATCGCGGACATGGAAAACTCCGCCGAGGGTCCCTACTTCTCCGAGAAGCCGATCGCCTGCGAATCGTGCCACGGCCCGTCCGCCCGCCACGTCGATCTCGGCGGCGGCATCGGGACGACGCTGAACCCGAACCTCATGGCCGCCGACCGCGGCGACGAGGTCTGCGGCAGTTGCCACAACCGCGGCGCCTCCACCAACGCCGAAGGCTTCGGCTACCCGTGGGCGAAAGGTTCGCTGGTCGATAACCAGTACCGACCCGGCGACGACATCGAGGACTTCTACACCTCCGTCCCGCTCGACGGCAGCAAGTTCTGGCAGGACGGCGCGCGCTCGGCCAAGAGCCATCACCAGCAGTGGATCGAGCACAAGGACACGCCTCACGGCAAGGCCGGCGTGACCTGCTGGAAGTGCCACGACCCGCACGGCTCGAACATCGAAGGCGACCTCAAGATGCCGGTGAAGCAGCTGTGCATCTCCTGCCACGACGGCAAGGGCGACATCGATTCGAACGACCTTTCCAAGCACACGCGCCACAGTTCACCCGAGGCGCAGGACTGCAGCTACTGCCACTTCGTCCAGACGGCGAAGTCCGGTATTCCCGGCGACGTCAGCTCGCACACCTACCGTGTGATCTTCCCGTCCGAAAGCGACGAGACGGCTGGCCTGCCCAACTCCTGCGGCGAGTGCCACCAGGACAGGACGACCGAACAACTCACCACGATGCTCGCCGCGCGCTTCCGGGACGTGCGTCCGGTCGCGTTCGCCACGGCTGCCCTGAACCGCGGCGGACCGCTCTACAAGCTCGACGGCGGCCAGAGCTTCGATCCGCTCGGCGGACCGATCTCCTACCTGTGGACTATCAAGAACGGCCCGGGTGCGAGCTTCAGCCAGAGCCAACTGATCGCCTCGACGGGAGAAGAAGCGATCTTCGTCCCCGCGGCCCCCGGGAAGTACACCTTCCGGTTGGTTGTCACCAACGTGGCCGGCGTGGTCAGCCAAGGCGCCGAGGCTTCGGTGGACGTACCCGCATCCGTGGTCCAGACACCGCCCGACCTGCGTGCTGCCGAGTACCAGGGCTCGAGCACATGCAAGATCTGCCACTCCGACACCCACAGCACGTGGCAGGTCACCCGCCACCCGCTCAAGACTCGCCGTCCCTTCGACGGCCCGGGCGTGGTCTTCACCGACACGGACGAAGACGGGGACATGGACTGGTTCCAGGGCGGATTCAACATCGCGATCGACCCCGAAGAGGACAGAACCGTATGGGATGACTTCGACTACGCCGACGGAGTTTCGGCGCCGGTCATTGACTTCGACACCGGCACGCAGACCTACAAGGTCACCATCGGCCCCATCACCTACGACATCGGCTGGATTCTCGGCGGAACCGGCAAGTGGAAGCAGCGCTACATGGCCACGATCGACGAGGGAGAATACATCTCGCCGGTCCAGTACAACGAGCTGACCAACGAGTTCGTCGCCTACCATCCCGAACACTGGTACACGATCGTCGGGAACGAACTCACCGGATACGTCTACAACAGCCCCGGTGGTGTCGATCAGACGCCGGTCACCCAGAGCAACACCCGCAACTCTTGGCAGCGCCGCTGCATCACCTGCCACGCCACCGGCATGCGCAACATGACTCGCGATCCGGTGACGGGCGAGTACGCACAGTCGATCCAGACGATGCTCGATGCCGCCACCGGCCCGAGGCTCGCGGAGACCGGAATCGGCTGCGAGGCCTGCCACGGTCCCGGCGAGTTCCATGTCGCGGCGCCCTCGACCGCGGGCACGATCATCAACCCCGCCAAGCTGAGCGCGAAACGCTCCAACGAGTCGTGCGGCCAGTGCCACAACCGTGGCTCGAGCGTCAACAGCGAGGGCTTCGGCTTCCCGTGGGGCACGAGCACCGTCGAGGGGCATTACATTCCCGGCGACGTGCTGGACAACTTCTACACGCCCAAGGCTGAGAACAGCTCCAGCTTCTGGACGGATCCCTACGGCCACGCGAAGCAGCATCACCAGCAGTGGCTCGACCTGCGCTGGACCGGCCACGCGAAATCCGGCATGACCTGCGCGACCTGCCACGTAAGTCACTCGGACATCCGTTCGGGTCAGCTCAGGGTACCCGCCAACCAGCTCTGCAAGTCGTGCCACCCGAGCAAGGTGGACGACAAGGGCGCACTGCAGAACCACAGCCGCCACCTCAACGGGAGCCCGGCCAACGTCTGCAGCACATGCCACTACGTCTATGTGGCAAAGTCGGCCATCAAGTACGACGTCAGTGCTCACAGTGCCGAGATCATCTACCCGGTCACGAGCCAGGCGATGCTCGACGCGGGCGGGACGGCCATTCCGAACTCCTGCATGACATCCGGGTGCCACTCGGACGACATCGGGGATCTGGACGGGTGGGACGAGAACGACTCGGATTCCAACGCAGAGGCCACCGAGTATCTCAACCGGATGTGGGGTGACATCGCCCCGGTCTCCATCGCACGCGTCTTCGGCACGGGTGGCGGAACGTCGGTACGGGTGGCAACCTTCACGGTCGGAGACACGGTGACGCTGGACGGCGCGCGGAGCTACGATCCGAACGGCGGCAGGATCTCATCCTGGGCCTGGACGATCCTGAGCACTCCGGCGACGAGCACAGCGGACCTGAGCTCGCGGCTCATCGCGCAGCCGACGATCACGGTTCAGGTGCCCGGCACCTACACCTTCTCGCTTGTCGCGCGCGACGCGCTCAAGTCGGGCAGGCCGCAGACGGTGACGATCACGGTCGTCGACCCGTAGTTTCGAGAGTAGTTTTTGAAGGGCGCGTCCTCGCAAAAGGACGCGCCCATTTCTTATTTGGCGCCCACCACAGCTCCATCCGCGTCCCGCCGTCGCCCACTGCGTGGGCTATGGCGTGGCAGGCAGCGGATGGGCCAGCAACACCGCGCGCCCATTTTTTATCTGGCACGCGCGATCGAAGCTTGCGCCGCCGCCATGTCCACGACGTCGATCGGGTACTTGCCCTTCCCGAACAGCCGGTCCATGACCTCCTGCGGCGCGGAGCGATAGCGCAGGACGCAGCGGACCTTGAGCGCCCCTTTCGCACCGGCCGGTATCGCGAACTCATAGCTCTCGCGCACCGTCTGCTTGGGGCCGATGAGCTTTTCCTTCACCATCCGCTCCGCGAGCCACGGCTTGAAGGTGACGGCGCCCGCCTTGTCCACCAGCACCGAGTGGTACATGACCGCCTTGGGGTCGACCGCTCCGGTGTCGTCAATGGCGCCGCTGCGGAAGATCTCCTTGCCGTCCGCGTCCGTCACGCGCAGATCGATCCAAACCTGCCGCAGTTCCGTGATGCTGGTCGGAATCGCATGGCCCGCGGAGACGTTGGTCACGGCCACCACGATTTTCGCCGTGCCGGCGCTCGCCGCAGCTTCGAGCGCGACCGTCGCCGCGCCCTGCAAGCGCTTGCGCGCCTCCGCCACGTGCACATCGCCGAGTCCAACCAGCTTCTGATTGGTGTTCCCCCCCACGAAAAGGTGCGCCTTGACGTCGGGTCGCTTGTCGTCCTCCGTGGTCCGGCCCGGCACCTTGACCGGCTTCATCGTGCGGGCGACCTCGAGCGCCTGCTCGACCGTGCGCATGTGGCAATCCTGGCACTGGATCCCGGCCTTGGCGTAGGGACCTTCTTTCCACTCGTGCGGCGTGTTCTCGATGACCAGGCCGTTGTGCGGATGAACAAGCGTGTGGCAGGCGGAGCAGAGCTCCGAACTGCGGTGCAGCGCCGAGCCCTTCGACTCGTGGCCCGGGTTATCGACCGGGTCGTCGAGCGGACCGAAGCGCACATCGCCCTCCTCGAGCACGATCGAGCAGTTCATGCCACCCTCCTTGCGGAGCTTGCGAATGGACTTCACGTTGTGGCACACGTCGCAGGTGACGCCTTCGTGGGTCAGGAACGTCGCGCTCCCCTTTTTGCTCGACTCGCCCGTCGCCACGGCCAGCGGGATGTGGCAGGCGGAGCAGAACAGGTAGAGCTCCTCGCCCCCCTCCTTGCGCGCCAATTCCGCGAACGCGCGGTAGATTCCGTCGTCGTGCGCACGGCTGTGAGCCGATCCCTTCCAGTCGCGGTACTGATCGACGTGGCATTCGCCGCAGTCCGCCGCCTCGTAGAAGGAATCGGGGTCGGCCAACTTGCCCGACGCGGTTGTGAGCTGACTCGGAGCGAACAGCGACTTCTTTTCGCCGTCACCCGCGAGCGCGGCGACCATGGAGAGCGGGATGACGGTCGCGAGCAGTGTGAGTTTCTTCATCGCCCGGCGAGTCTACTCCGGCACGGGTGGAAGGTGAGGGGCGCGGGGAGAGGATCCACTCGTACGTCGAAAAGCGGACCCGCGGAGACTCTGTTTTCGGCGATTTGCCGGGCAAGTAGTCGGCCTGTACATTTGCGGGCACTTGTGTCGTAATCCATCGCTGTCAGGCGGGCAACTAGCCGCCTTTTCACGATAGTCCTGCGGAAGGTGCCCATGTCTCGGAACTGCCTGATCGCCGTCGCCGTCCTCGCGCTCGCAGCATTTGCGCGCGCCGACGACGAATCCTGCATCCAGTGCCACTCCAATCCGTCGCGTCTGAAGAAGGTCACCAACGGCGACGAGCAGCGCGCCCGCAAGGCGTTCGTGGATGCGAGCCTGCACGACACGACCGCGCACGGTGGCCAGGGCTGCTCCGATTGCCACTTCGACTTCGAGGGCTACCCGCACCAGAAAGAGGGGCCCAGCACCGCCGGATGCGTCGATTGCCACGATGACGTAGCCGCGATCCACGCAGACAACGTACACGGCCAGCAGACCGGCGACAAAACGGTCTCGTGCACCGATTGCCACGGCACGCACGATGTATTCAAGGCGGCCGAACGCCCCTCGAGCCTTCACCCCCTCAACGTCACGCGCACCTGCGGCAAGTGCCACTTCGACGACATCGACGCGGAGACAGCGACGGTGGAGGAGCTGCTCGAGCAGCGCTTCTGCGACGACAGCCACGGCCGCGGACTGATCCTGGGTGGTCTCACCGTCGCCCCCACTTGCGTCACCTGCCATGGCTCGCACGACACGAAGGCGAAGGGGGACCCGGAATCCCGCGTGAGCCGCAAGAACGTATCCGCGACCTGCGGCACCTGCCACACCGGCGTCCTCGAGCAGTACGAGCTGAGCGTGCACGCGATCGCCAGGAAAAAGAACGGAGGGGACGGCGAGGAGTCCAACGCGGAGTCCGCCGGAGGTGACGCCGCCACCTGCACCGACTGCCACCCGCCCCACACTGTCGGCACGCGCAGCACCGAGTTCCGCGTCGCCAGCGTGGCCCGTTGCGGCGAGTGCCACGAGCAGAAGATGGACTCGTACCAGAACTCGTACCACGGCAAGGTTACGAGCCTCGGCTACGGGGGCGTCGCGGACTGCGCAGGCTGCCATGGCGCGCACTCCATCCGGGCGTCGAGCGACGTCCTATCGCGCGTACACCCCGACAACCTCGTGAAGACTTGCGGCGAGTGCCATGAAGGCGCGCACGAGAGCTTCGTCCAGTACAAGGTTCACGCCGTCTGGGATGGCGGCGACGACAGCGACGCGATGCTGCGCGCCATCTACCTCGGCATCCATTGGCTGCTGCTGGGGGCGATGGGGTTCGCCCTCCTCCACGTCGTGCTCTGGCTGGTGCGCGCGACGCTTGCCGGCGAGTGGAAGAAACGCCCGCGCAGCGGTCGCACCGTCCGACGCTGGCGCACCTTCTACATCCAGCTGCACGTCGTCTTCATGTGCTCGTTCATATTGCTGGCCGCGACCGGGCTGCCGCTGCACTATGCCGCAGAGCCCTGGGCGCGCCGACTGATGCTGCGGCTCGGCGGCGCCGAGGCGGCCGGTTGGGTACATCGCGTCTCCGCCATCGTCATGCTCAGCGCAATCGCGGTCTATCTCGTCCACATCGCGATCCGCTTCTTCGTTCGACGCGAGAAGGGCCTCTTCACCGGGCACAACACGTTGCTGCCGCGCTGGAAGGACGTCACCGACTTGCTCGGCAACATGCGCTGGTTCCTCTTCCTCGGCAAGCAACCCCGCTTCGACCGCTGGTGCTACTGGGAGAAGTTCGACTTCTGGGCCGTCTTCTGGGGCATCGCGATCATCGGAGCGTCGGGGCTGGTGCTCTGGTTCCCCGTCGCCGCGTCCCACCTGATGCCCGGCTGGCTCATCAACGTCGCCAATATTGTGCACGGCGGCGAGGCGCTGCTGGCCGTCGCGTTCATTTTCACGTTCCACGTCTTCCACGCGAATCTGCGACCCGACAAGTTCCCCATCGACCCGCTGTTCCTTACGGGCCGCATGGACGAGTCGGAGATGAAGCATGATCGCCCCATGGAGTACGACCGCATGGTCGCCGACGGAACGCTCGACGACATCGTCGATGAACCGCCCCTGCTCGCAACGACGCGCTTCGCCTACCTGCTGGGCGGCGTCATAATGATCTCGGGCATCATCCTGGTCATCCTGATGTGGACCGTCGCGCGCTGACGAAGTTCAATGCGGTTCGCCGCTCAAGAATCGAACGTAGCGGGCAAGCGCCCAAAGTTCGGTGGCGTCGTTCAGTTGGGTCTTAGGCATGGGAGTGCCACCGATTCCCAGCACGATCACGCGGGCGATGTCGCGGGTGCGCCATCCGGTCTTGCGGTAGCGCCGCCCCGCGCGCAGATCCCGCGGCTGAATCATGCGGCCCCAGGCGTCCTTCATGTCTTTCGTGGCCGCCCGGCCATCACCGCGCCCCTGCTCGCCGTGGCAGACCACGCAGTGCTTTTCGAAAAGCGCGCGGCCCAATTCCCGGTCACTCGGCACGCGGTCGCCCTCCTGCGGCGCGGTCTCGGGAGGTAGCTCGAACACTGCGCCGGGCTGCATGAGCCTCTTGACCTCGCGCGGATCGAACTTCTCCCCCATCTTCTTGGCGACGCGCTCAAGGGTGCGGCGCGTTCCCGCCTCGGCGAGCGACTTGACGTAGTACACCACCGCCCAGCGGTCGCGGATCGAAAGCGAACGGAACGGCGGCATCCCGTACGCCTCGAATCCCACCGTCACGGAGCGGAAGAGATCCTGATCCGCGGGCATGCCGTCCACCGTGGTGCGGAACTTGAACGTGCGCGACGCGAAGTTGCGCGGCTTCGTATCGAGAAAGTACGCGCCCGGCCCGTTCCCTTCGCCGCGCGGCCCGTGGCACATGTCGCACCTGTCGCGGTAGATCTCCTCGCCCCGCGAGAGCAGCTCAGGAGTGGCGGACAAATAGGGCCCGACCGCCTCTTCCCAAAGTATCGAATCGGGCGCGGGCGAACCGGTAGCACGCCCGGAGTTCCGCGCCACGGTGGCCACGACAATCCCCGCAACCACCGCCACCAACACAATCGGAAAAACGAAGCTCTTCATTGGAAGCCGCCAAGCCTATCCAGCGCTCGCAAGATAGCCCGATATCGGCTTTGAGCTTTGGGCTTGGGGCTTTGCGCAACAACCAGGCCGTCCCCCCGCATTCGCACCGTCCTGGGGGCTCGGCTATCCACTCTGAAGCAGTTGGATGATCGAGGCCCCATCGCGATCGACGCGCCCCGGGCCAATCTGGTCGCGACGCAGAGCCCAAAGCCCATGGCTCAAAGCCGACCCCAAGTGAGACCCGCGATCACCCCTGGGCTACTCGCTACTCAGACGCAGATCGCCGTTGGAAACGGCGATCGCGACTCTGGACATGAGCGTGAACATCAGCGCGCCAACGCCGAAGATCCCGATGCTAACGAGCACTTCGGTGGTCGTCGGGGCGTACTCGTAGATCTCGCCCATCACCGACGGCGTGAAGCCCGGGACGACAAGGCCGATGCCCTTTTCGATGAAGACGCTGACGAAGATGAGCGCGCAGCCGATGTTGAGCAGCACCATGTTTTTGCGGAAGCGCGGCACGAGGAAGAGCGCGAGCGCGGCCACTCCGGTCACCACGCACGTCAACGCCCAGAACACGAGCGCGGTCTT
>CBDURV010000059.1:0-11966 GCA_965369495.1 uncultured bacterium | reverse complement strand
GATGCACCGCTCCACTTCCGGGTAGAGCAGATTGGCCTCGTCGTGGCTGACCAGCACGAGCGGGCGTTGCGCGAGGTTCGGGGGCGTCGGCCAAAGCTCGTACATGAGCGCGGGCTCGCCGAACAGATTAAGACTCGCCGTGCGTTCGGGAGCACGCCGGTAAAAGGCCAACTCCGCCGCGAGTGAATACTTGTTGAGGCCCACGGCGACCGGTTCGCCATGCCCCTGCTCGCGCAGTTGGTCCTCGATGCGCTCGACGGCGGTCGCCATCGCGCGCCAGCCGACCGGCATGCGCAGATCGTCGCGATAGCCGACGCCGGGCAGGCCGATCGCCAGATAGTGCAGCACAAACGCGGTACCGATGACCACCGCGCTCAGCGTCAGCGCCCAGCGACGGCTCATGGCGCGCGCCTTCACCGCGGTCACGCCATGCAGGATGATCGCGGCAATGACCGGCACGGCGGCGAGCCAGACCGGGCCGGTCCAGTTCGCCTTGGACTGGCTGCGAATGCTCGCGGCCACGAAGACCAGCAGCGGCACCAGCGTCATCGCGCCGAGGAAGATCCGTCGGCGCCGCGCCTCGTCCGCAACGCGGTCGGTGGCCACGCCGCGCCGCAGGCCGCGGTAGGCGGCGACCAGGCCGGGAGGCGTCATGAACAGCATGGAGGCCAGGACCAACACGCCCAGTCCGAACTCCGCGGGTTCGGCTACGCGGCGCGCGCTCTGGAACCAGAATGAGATCCAATCGTGGTTCGCATTCCAGACCAGGACCGGCGTGAAGATTGCCACGCCCAACACGATCGAAAGATAGGGCTGAGGGCGCGCCCACTGACGCCGCGCCGACGCATCTATCAGCATGAACAGTCCCGTCGCGGGCCCCAGCAGGACGATCGAGTACTTGGACAGCATGCCGAGGCCGAGCCAGAGCCCAACCCCCGCCCACGCGCCCATGCGGCCGGAGACCAGCGCACGGGAGAGATAGTAGAGCGTCGCCGCCCAGCAGAGCAGCAGCGGCGCATCGGGCGTCATGAACAGGCCAGTCGAGGCGAAGAACGGCAGCACGGCCACCAGCGCCAACGCCACGATCGCCGCGCCCTTGTCGTAGAGTTCGCGCGTGAGGCGATAGACGAACAGACCGGCGCCGACCCAGCAGAACAGCGCGGGCAAGCGCACGCCCCACTCGACATCGCCGCACAGCGCCGTGCCGAGCCAGACGAGCCAACCCACCATGGGCGGATGGTCGAGATAGCTCAGTGCGGGGTACTGCGCGTAGTTCCAGTAGTACGCCTCCTCGGGCAAGAGCGCGGGAACGCCCAGGTAGACGAGATGCATCAGGAGCGCATAGACGGCGAGGGCGGCCGCGCCGACGCGCCAGCGAATCACGTGATGGTCCCCGGAGCGCAACGGGGCGAAAACGTAGAAGACGCTCCCTGCGAAATTGATTGCGGCGGGCAGTGCGAAACACCCGATCGCGGCCAGCCAATGCGTCGTGCCCTGCGTTGTCGATGCCAGCGCCACGAGGCCGCCGCGCAGGGCCGCCGCCATAAGGCCGACCGTGAGCGCGCGCAGCAGACGGCGGGCGCCCGAGACACAGGTCGGAACGCGCGACCAGCGGTTGAGTCCGTAGGTCACGGCGGCGGCAATCAGCGCCGAGAAGATGCTCGTCAGCGCGACCGACCCCGCGCCCCACGACGCAAGCAGAGTGAATAGGCCGACGTCGGCCAGCATGCCGACGGTCGCCGCGAAGGCGTAGCGACGCACGTGCCGAAAGCGCGTCTCGCCGCCTCCCAACGCGACCAGGCGCGTGCCGTAGTGGACCATCGTCGACGCGCGCATCTTCGACTCGCCGTACTGGCGATCGTGGAAGACGATCGGCACCTCGGCCGTGCGCAGCGCTCCGCCGCCGGCCGCCATGACCTCCAGCCCGATCTTGAATCCCTTCGCCTTCGAGTCAACGGCGGCGAGGCGCGCGCGCGTCGTCGCGAAGAAGCCGGACATCGGATCGCCTACATCGGAAATCGGCCACGCCGCCGCGCTCGCGGTGCGCGACGCAAGGCGCCGATGCCAGGGCCAGTCGGGGGTGCCGCCACCCGCGATCCGCCGGCTGCCGACAACGATGTCGCGGGTGCCCTCCAGCACCGGCGCGACCAGCTCCGGAAGCGCCGAGGCGGGATGGCTGCCGTCGCCGTCCATCACGACGACCACGCTGTAGCGCGCGTTGGCGGCTCCCTCGACGACGGCGCCGGTCAGCCCGCCCGTCGGCTGGTCGCGTGCGATCAGCCGCACGGGGCAACTCATCGCCCGCGCAACGGCGCGCGCGCGTGTGTCGTCGGTCGAGCCGTCGTCCACGACGAGAATCTCGTACGCGAATTGCACGCCGATCGTATCGACGATCGCGTCGAGTACCGCGTCGATGTTCTCGCCCTCGTTGAGGGTCGGGATAATGATTGAGACGCCGCCGGGCATGTGGCTCAGTCGCGGCGATCGCGACGGGTAACTCGGCGACGCGCCTGATCCTTGCGGCGCTCGCGTTCGAGCCAGCGCAGTTTCTCGCGCGGTTGGGGCGCGGCGGGACCGTATTGGTCGGGCCAGTGCGTGTCGTAGTGTTGCTGCTCCGCCGCCGCGTGCAACGTGAAGTACGGATCGTAGAGATGCGGTCGCGCGAGGACGACGAGATCCGCTTCGCCGGACGCAAGGATCGCGTTGATCTCGCCATGGCGCGAGATCCCACCCACCGTCATCGTCGGCACCCCGGTCGCCAAGCGAATGCGTTCGCTGAACGGTACCTGGTAGCAGCGGTCGTAGTCGGGCACCTCGCTCGTGTCGCTGTGCCCCGTGGAGACGTCGATGACATCCACGCCACGCTCCTTGAGCGCATGTGCGAGCGTGATCGAGTCCTCGATCGTCTGGCCTTCCACATGCCAGTCGATGGCCGAAACGCGAACCGAAAGCGGCTTCGACGCGGGCCACGCCGCGCGCACCGCGTCGAAGATCTCGAGCGGGAAGCGCATGCGGTTCTCGATGGCGCCGCCGTACTCGTCGGTGCGCTTGTTGGTCATCGGCGAAATGAAACTTCCCAGCAGGTAGCCGTGCGCCAGATGGACTTCGAGCATGTCGAAGCCGGCGTCTTGCGCCAACCCCGTTGCGCGCACGAAGTCCGCCTTGACCGCGTCCATGTCGGCGCGGTCCATCGCCTTGGGCGTCTGGCTCTCGGGATAGTAGGGCAGCGCGGAGGGCGCAAGGATCGGCCAGTTGTCCTTGTCGAGCGGGCGGTCGATGCCGTCCCACATGAGCTTCGTCGATCCCTTGCGGCCGGCGTGGCCCAACTGCAGGCCGATCTTCGCCTCGCTCCACTTGTGCACGAAGTCGATAATGCGTTTCCATGCGACTGCGTGGCCGGCGTCGTAGATGCCCGCGCAGCCCGGCGTGATGCGGCCGTCCTTCGAGACGTCGGTCATTTCGGCGATGACCAGGCCCGCCCCGCCCAGCGCGCGGCTGCCGAGATGGACCAGGTGCCAGTCGTTGACGGTGCCGTCCTCGGCGGAGTACATGCACATGGGCGAGACGACGACGCGGTTCTTGAGCTCCATGTCGCGCAGCTTGAACGGCGTGAACATCGGGGGCGGCGCCGGATCGAGATCGCCCACTCCCGCACCCTCGGCGAACCAGCGGTTGACGCCGTCGATGTAGGGCTCGTCGCGCTCCCACAGCTTGTCGTGACCGAGGCGCTTGTTGCGCGTCATCATGCTGTAGAAGAGTTGCGCCGTCGGCAGATCCTTGCGCACCTTGATGGTCTCGAACCAGCGCAGGCTCTCGGCCGCGCTGCGCTGGAGCTTGTCGGTGTACCACTTGCGCTCTTCCTCGTAGTCGGCCAACGCCGCTTCGAGGGTGTCGTGCTCCTGCACCGCGCGGGCGAGGCAGATCGCGTCTTCCATCGCCAGCTTCGTGCCGCTGCCGATGGAGTAGTGCGCCGTGTGGACCGCGTCCCCCATTAACACCAGGTTGCCGCGCGACCAGTGCTCGTTGGAAATGGTGCGGAAGGTGATCCACTCCGACTTGTTGGTCTTGAGCGCGTGGCCGTCGAGTTCCTCCCTGAAGAGATCCTCGAGGTAGGAAACCGTGCGGTCGATGTCGCCGTCGTCGAGGCCGGCGCTCTTCCACGACTCCTCGTCGCACTCCGCGATGAACGTCGTCCACTCCGCGTTGAACTGGTAGGCGTGGATCTGGAAGAAACCGTGCGGGCTCTCCTTGAGCCAGAAGGTGAAGGCGTCGAGCGGGCGTGTCGTGCCGAGCCAGATGAACTTCGACTTCTCGTAGTGGATCTTGGTGCCGAAGTCTTCGGCGTACGCGGTGCGAATGCGGCTGTTGATGCCGTCGGCCGCGATCACCAGGTCGTAGCCGGCGAACCGATCGAGGTTTTCGATCTCGGTCTTGTAGTGGCACTCGACGCCCAGCACCTCGGCGCGCTCCTGCAGCAGGTTGAGCAGGCGCATGCGGCCGATTCCGCAGAATCCGTGGCCGCCCGAGCGCACCGACTCGCCGCGGTAGTGCGCTTCGACCTCTTCCCAGGTCGCGAAGTCGCGGGTGATCGCCTCGTAGGAAGGGCGGTCCGCCTCCTCGAGCAGGCCGAGCGTCGCGTCCGAAAAGACGACGCCCCAGCCGAACGTGTCATCGGCGGCGTTGCGCTCGTAGACCTCGACTTCGTGCGACGCGTCGGCCGCCTTCATCAGGATTGCGAAGTAGAGCCCCGCGGGGCCGCCGCCAATCACGCCGATCTTCATGCACGGGATTCTAGGACTTCGTCCCGTCCAACGCGAAGAGCAGCCACGCACAATACCGATCGGGGTCGGCGGCGTTCTCGGCCATGAGTTCGAATCGGCGCTCCATCTCCGCCACGCTCGCGCCCGTCATGCGGGCCAATGTCGCGGCGTACCCGGCACCCCAGTAGCGGAACATGCTGGCGAGGGCGTCGCGGTCGGCGCTCTGGTTGTCGATGAATAGGGGGTCGATCGCGACCTGTTCGAACCCCGCCGCGCGCAGATGACGCAGGGCGCGGCGGCCCTGGTAGAGATCCGTGCCTCCCTCGGCGCGGAAGAGCGGTTGCACCTCGGGAAAGTGGTTTTCGACCGCCGCGTCGTCGGCGTCGAAGAAGAGGCCGAGGTAGTCCTCCGCCACCACGTGGATGCGGCCGCCGGGACGCAGCACGCGGCGCGCGTCGGCGAGCAGGCCGACCGGGTCGGGCAGCGCCTGCAGCACATGCCGGACTAACACGAGGTCGAACGAGGCATCCGGGAACGGCAGCAGGTAGCCGTCCGCCCGCGCCACCGGCGGTTCGGCGTGGCGCAGGTGGCCGTCGAACAGGTCGATGCCGATCGCCTGCGAACACGCGAAATCGCGGCGCAATCGGCCCAAAATCTCGCCGGTGCCGCAGGCGAGATCGAGCACGCGCCCCAGTTGCCCGCCATAGCGCCGTCGAATGATCTCGCGCTCCGCCGGCCAAACCACGCGCGCCTGGGCCGCCAGCGTCCCGCGCATGGAGTCGTCCTCCATGTTGGCGCGCTGGCCGCCATAGTCGAAATCGCCGCTCATGCCACGCGCCTCCCGCGAACGACCACCGCGATCGCGGCGACGGCCAATACACATGCCGCAAACAGATACGGCGTCGCGACACGCGCCATGAGCGCGCCCACGAGGCAGAGAGCGGACAGGGCCAGCGGCAGCACGGCGATGCGTCGGCGCAGGCGACCGCTCCCGATGAGGAGCGCCAGGCCGAGCAGCAACGACAGCGCACCCGCCCAGAAGGCGAGTTTCGTTGCGCGCACGATCGAACCGAGATCCTCCTCCGGGCGACCGTAGCGCGCGTAGAAGGGCTCCAGGTCGCGGGGATCCTCGCCCGCCTGCAAACGGGCGCGCTCGTAGCTCTGCAAAGCGTCCACCCAGAGCTTCGCCTCGTGCTCTTCGGCGCGGATGAGGGACTCGGCCACCGGCTCGCAGCGGTCCTTTATCTGCTGGATCAGCACCGGATTGGGTGGATCCATGCGATGAGCGCGGTCATAGGCGCGATAGGCGAGAGCCGTGTCCCCTTTGGCGTACAGCGCGTCGCCCAGCGCGACATAGAGCGCGAGCGAGGGGCCTGCCTGCTCGATGAGTCGCGCAATGGCGGCGGATTCCCGGGGGAGTTTCACCGGCATCTCGATTGCGGACGTCGGGTAGGCCTCCAGGAACTCAGGAGCGTGTTGAATGTATTTGCCCGAAATCGTCTGCGCCGGACCGAAAAATAGAATCAGGCAGAGCACGGGCACGCGCCGATTCTATTCTGTAGTGCTCCTACTGCTCGCACACGCGATTACGATGCCTCGAATGCGCCTCGGACCCTTCTTCGCCCTGCTCGGACTCGCCCTGTGGGTCCCGGCGTGCGCCCACAGCGGCAACTACCGCGTCGTGGACGGCACCGATGGCGCGGCACCCAAGCCCGGCCACGTTCGGGTCGCCCTGCTCCACTTGGGCGCGAGAAAGAGCGGTCGCGAGACGGAGCAGAGCGCGCTTGATGATCTGGCCTTCAACACGGGCGAGGCGGAAAAGCTCATTCGCATCGCGGCGGAGCGCGGCGCGCAACTCGTCGTGACGCCGGAGTACGGGAACACCGGAAACCTCATTCCGGAGCGCGCGCGGCCGTGGCTGTCGACGTGCGTACCGCTGCCCAACGGCGTGCCGCTCTACGAACAGGACGTCGACGGCCTGCACGAGTACGTCAAGAGCTACTCGCGACTGGCCGCGGAACTCAAGATCTGGATCGTCACCGACGTGCTGGAGTGCGAGAAGGTCGAGGACGGCAACCGCTTCTACAACTGCGGCCTCGTGCTCGACGACAAGGGCTGCGTGCGCGCCCGCTACCGGAAGATCTATCTCTGGGCCCTGACCGAGAGCAACCTCGACGCCGGCGACGAGCCGACGACATTCCAGACGCCGTTCGGCCGCTTCGGCATGCTCATCTGCTCGGATGCGCTGGCGCCGTCGCTCTGGACGAAGTTGGCCAACGAACAGGACGCCGACTTCATCATCATGCAGAGCCACTGGGCGCCGTCGCCCTACGTCGGCACGTTCGCGATGGGCAACATCGCGGGCTGGACCGACAAGCCGGTCATCTGGTCGAACCACCCCGGTTTCTTCGCGGGCGGCGCGGGCGTCGTGCGCCCCGGCTTCGGCAACGACACGTCGATCGGCACCTTCGGGCGCGCCGGGGTCGTCATCGATGACCTATTGATCCCGAAGCGGGATACGACCGCCAAGTTGCCCGAGTAGCTCGCTTCGCTCGCTCCTCGACACATTGAGATTTGGGCTCTGAGCTTTGGGCCTTGAGCTTTGCGCAACGACCAGTCCATCGCTTTGCGTACGGCAGGCGTGGGGGCTCGGCTTGTATGGGGGACTGCGGCGTACCAATCGAGGCCCCACTGCGAGCGGCTTGCGAACGGCCCCCCCAGTCGCGGCGCAAAGCTCAAAGCCCAAGGCCCAAAGCCGAGTCGCTAGTAGTCCTTGCGCTTGGTGTGCGCGGGCCGCACGGCGACGGAGAACGTCTCTACCTGGTTTGAATAGGCGACGTCTTCGAACATGACGGTGCCGCCACTCGGGATCACGAGCGGCGTATCGTTGCCGCGCTCGATGATGTTGCGATCCTTGTCGAGCCAATCGGCGTGCGCGATGACGGTCATCGGCTTGGTCGAACTGCTCTGGATCACGACCTTCACCGTGAGGCGGCCGTCCTGGGTGCGACCGGTCGTGTAGGTGGTCATCTTCACGCGGCCGTTGATCTTGGTGTGCACGGTCACGGGCGAGACGGCTTCGGGGTAGCTGCCTTCGCGCGTGGGCCGATTGCGGCGACTGCAGCCGATGCCGAGCGGCCCAATGACGAGCAGCACTGCGATGAGTGTCAGGATGGTTAGCTGGCGGGCGGTCATGATCGGTTTCCCTCGGAGGTGGTCGACCCCGGCGGGTCGAAGAGTCCGTAGATGCTGTTTCCGGGCTGCGCGCGTACCCACCAGAGGTAGTCGGCACGCCTCCCCACCGCGACTTGAAAGCGGCGCTTCCGACCGGCAATCGGACGGTGCGATTCGTCGAGCGCGATGATCTCGACGTCATGCACGCCGGGTGCCAGTTGCAGTGGCACGAAGTGGATTTCGGCCGGCAGCAGTGTCCAGTAGCGCACATCCGCGGCGGGATTGGTGAGCGCCGCCGCGAGCAGCGCACCGGCGCCGGCGATCATCAGCCCCGAGTCGTTCTTGCGCGCGCCGCGATTCATCATGACGACGCCCGCGGTAGCGGCGGAGGCCTTGAAGATCGCCTTGCCCTTGCGAATGCCGTCGAGAGTTTTCTTGCCGCGCGTCATGGCCTGGTGGTGCATGTCCGTGGCTTGCGCGCTCACTCCTTGGGACACACCGTCCACGCGAATCTCCAGTGCCGCCACCTGCGGCTCCATGCGTTCGTACTTCGCCACGGACCCATAGGCACCGGTGCGGAACTTGCGCGGCCCCGCGCCCAACTCCACCACTGCCAGCACGTTGTGATCGCCCGGCGCCGGATCGTCGAAGAGCAGGTTCTGCGGTGCGTGCTGCGCCGCCTCCCGGAAGCTGAAGCGCGCCTGCTCCGCCTGGCCGCGCTCGAAGCTGACCCAACCGAGCAGGAAGGAGAGCGCCGCGAAGTCGACCTGATGATCGCCCACTTCGGAGTAGCCGTCGGCCAGCAGGCCCGACTTGAAACAGGCGCTCGCGTTGTCGAGGTCGCCGCGGCGCCAGTAGAGGATGCCCTTGTAGTACGCGCTCATGGCGCGCTCGTGCGGGTCGCCTTTCCAGCGCTTGGTCGCTTCCTCGCCAAGGATGGCGCGGCGCGTCTCGCGCGAACTCGACTCGAGCGTGCCCATCGTGCGCGAGGCGAGATGAAACGCGTTCCACGCCTCCGACTCGCGCCCCACAAGCATCGCGGCGACACCCAGCTCGCACGCCCACAGCGCCTCGTCCTCTTCCGCAACGCCGGCCTTGCCGTCGTTGAGGATGGCGCGGTAGGTCACCGCCGGCGTCTCGCCGCGCGGTGCGACGTATTCGCTCCGCGTGCGACACGCCCCAACGACCGGCAGCGCGGCAAGAGCGAGAACCAGCAGGAGGGCGCGGCTCACCGATAGATGACGCCGGTCCGGCCGACCTTCTTGGTCGCGTACTTGCGCCCCCAGATGACTTCGGCTGTCTCCGCGTCGCGCAACTCGAAGAAGACCCAGATGGCGTCCTGTTCGAGTTTGCCCGATGTCTGACTGAGCGAGTGAACCACCCCGGTGAGGTAGTAGTCCGCGCCCTTCTTGACGACCTGCTTCTTGGACGTGTACTCGCCGTCGCGCTTGGCGTTGCGCTCCTCCTCGAGCACCGCCAGGTCCGCCTTGTTGCGGATCACGAAGCGGCAGCGGCCGTTGGCGTGCTGCACCAGTTCCGTCTGCAGGCGCCGCACGATCAACTCCGCATCGAAGTCGTGGCGTGTCTCGTTTCGAACCGGGTGCATCGCGACCGTGGGCACTTCCTCGAGATGCGGGCTGGTCAACTCGGGCACGTCGAGCAGCGATTTGGCGAGCGTCGCCATCGCCTCGATGTCGGCCGATTCGAGACCGGTGCCCATGACCTCCGAGTCGTCGCCGATGCTGACGCGCTTCGTCTTGGTCTGCTTGCACGCCACGAAAACCAGCAACAGGGCGACGAGAATGGCGGAGTTCCGCATTCGATTGGCTCCTTTTCCTTTCCGGACCGTGTCCACCATCGGAGTCAATCCGCGGTAGGAGTGGCCTTTGTACGGGTCACATGCCTCCGCGACCGAGGGGGACACCTTGCATAAGCATACCCCTTGCCAGACGAAGGGCTGAACGCTCTACGCCGAACCTTCGTGGCGTAAAGCCTAGAGCGTAAAGCCGCCCTGGAACTACGACTCCCAGCGCTTGAAGATGGTGACGATGTTCTGGCCGCCGAATCCGAAGGAGTTGTTCATGGCGTACTCGATCGGTACTTGGCGCGATTCGTTGGGAACGAAATCGAGCGCGCATTCGGGGTCGGGATTCTCGTAGTTGATGGTCGGCGGCAGCACGCCGTCCTGCAGCGCGTGCACGCAGGCGATCGCCTCGACGGCTCCGGCGGCGGCAATCAGGTGGCCGATCATCGACTTGACCGACGAAACGGGGGGCGCCTCGCCGCGCGGGCCGAAGATGCGCTCGATCGCCTGCGCCTCGCCGAAGTCGTTCTGGTGCGTCGAGGTGCCGTGCGCGTTGATGTAGTCGATGTCCGCGGGCTCGAGGCCGGCGGAGCGCAGCGCATGGCGCATGGCACCCTCGGCGCCGACGCCATCGGGATGCGGGTCGGTGACGCGGTGGGCGTCGGCGGTGTTGCCGTAACCGACCAGTTCCGCATAGATGCGCGCCCCACGCGCTTGCGCGTGTTCGAGTTCCTCCAGCACGAGCATGCCGGAGCCCTCGCCCAGCACGAAGCCGTTGCGCTTGCGGTCGAAGGGGCGCGACGCGCGTTCGGGCTCGTCGTTGCGTTCCGACAGCGCGCCCAGCGTCGAGTAGCCGGAGACGCTCATCGAATCGAGCTGGCTGTGCGTTCCGCCCGCGACGATGACGTCGGCATCGCCGCGACGAATCGACCACCACGCCTCGCCCAGCGCATGGTTGCCGGCGGCGCAGGCGGTGATGCAGACCCAGTTGGGTCCGGCCGCACCGACGGCGCGCGCGACGTGCGTGCCCGCCTGGTGATAGCGCTCCTCGCGCCGACGCGGGCCACTCAACGTTTCGGCGGCGCGCTTCAGGAACGCGGGGTAGTCGAAGTCGCGCGTCGCCACTCCTTGCTTGATAAGTGCCGCCTTCATGCCCTCGACAAGTCGCTGGATGTGCAGGATGCCCTTGCCGGATCCGACAAAGACGCCGATGCGCTCGGGAGGCGTTTTCGAATCCGCCGAACCACCGTCAGCCAGTCCGCTGTCGGCCCACGCCTCGCGCGCCGCGGCGAGCGCAAACCGGGAGTGGATGCCGAGCTCCTCGAAGTCATCGTCTTCCGGCACGCGCGGCAGCGGCTCCACCGCGCCGGCGATGCGGACGTCGAAGGTGCTCGCATCGAAGCGCGTGATCGGCGCGACACCCGACTCGCCCTTGACCATGCGCTTCCAGTTGAGTTCATGGCCGACGCCGAGCGGCGTGACCGCACCCATGCCGGTTACGACGACACGGCGTGCGCCAGAGGAGGACGCGTAGGGGTCGGACCCGCTCACCCCTCATACTCCCTGATCACGAGGGCCGCGTTCTGGCCGCCGAATCCGAAGTTGCTGGTGAGCACGGCGCCCACCTTCATCTCGCGCGCCTCGTTGGGCACGTAGTCGAGATCGCACTCCGGATCCGCCTCGTGCAGGTTGATCGTCGGCGGCACGGCGTTGTCGCGAATGGCGAGCACCGAGGCGACTGCCTCCATCGCTCCCGCCGCCCCGATCAGGTGGCCGATCATCGACTTGATCGAGGAGAGCGGCACGCGCCGCGCATCGTCGCCGAGCGCCAGCTTGATCGCGTTCGTCTCCATCAGGTCGTTGAGCACCGTCGAAGTGCCGTGCGCGGAGACGTAGTCGATCTGCGACGGCGACATTCCCGCGTCCTTGAGCGCGAGCGTCATGGATCGCGCCGCGTGGGCGCCATCCATGGACGGGCGCGTGACGCCCTCGGCGTCGAAGCTGCTGCCATAGCCCGCAAGCTCCGCGTAGATCGTCGCGCCGCGCGCCTTGGCATGCGCCTCGTCCTCGAGAATCAGACAGGCGCCGCCTTCGCCGAGCACGAACCCGTCGCGATCGCGGGCGAACGGGCGGCTCAATTCCGCGGCCGGGCGATCGGCCGTCGTGACCGCGCCGAGCAGCGTGTAGGCGACCAGCGAGAGCGGGTCGATGCGCGAGTCGGAACCGCC
>CBDURV010000058.1:0-12017 GCA_965369495.1 uncultured bacterium | reverse complement strand
GGTTGAAGACGTAGAGCGCGGCATCCTCGGCGCTCGGCGAGAGTTCGACGAGTTCTTCGATTCCGTCCCCGCCGCGTTCGCGATAGCGCAGGACGACGCGGTCCGGGGCGGAGCCCTCGGCGCGGATGCGCAGGACCGTTTCGTGATGCAGTGTCACCTCGCGCGCGACGCCCGGCTGCATGTCGATCACGCTCAGCGTGGTGCGGCGCGGCCATGCGATATCGCGCAGCAGCAGATCGCGCTCCACGAAGGTGCCGACAAGCTCGGGCTGCGCGAACGCGGCGGTCGTTGCCAGCAGGATCAGTGCGCCGGCCCCCGACGCCCAGCGCAGGGGAACCCGCGCGAGGGCGACGTCGCCGAAGCGGATGGAGGGGGCGAGTCGCGCCGTCTCTTCCACGACCGCCCGCATGAGGTCGGGCGAGTCGCTGTTTTCGGGGTCCTTTTCCGCGTTGAGGAACGCGAGGCTGCTCACGAGCCGGTTTTCCAGCTGCGGGTAGCGCTCCTCGACGCGCGTCGCGAGGACGGCGTCGCTGAGCGGCTGGCGCAGCGGGATCACGAGGCGTCGGAAGAGCACCAGCGCGAGTCCCGCCAGCATGGCGACGAACGTGACCTGGCGCACCGCGAGCGGCAGGCGCAGCGCGTAGTCGCCGACAAACAGCAGGACGAGTACGGTGATGAGAAAGACTGTGGCGCGCGAGGCGCCGTGCAGAAGCAGCAGGGATCGGACGCGCGCGCGCAGCAGGGCGAGCCCGCGGCGCAGGGGGCGCGTCAGTTCGTGGAGGTTCAGCGTCCTGTCTCCGATGTCTGCCCGGGGCCTGTTTTTCCAGTGCCCGTTTCCGTTGTTTTCCCAGTGAACGGGATGCGGGTGGTCATACCCAGCGACGGAACGCGAATACTCACGCTGTCGCCCGGTTTCAGCGGCTCAGGCAGCTTCATTTCGAAGGTGAACTCCTCGCCCGGGTCGAGCACGACGTTGTAGCCCCAGTCGCTGGGCTCATGCGGCCAGTTATGCTCGCCAACGGTGGCGTAGAAAAGCGGCTCGCCGCCCGTGGGCGGGGCTAGCCGAATCACGTTGATCATCTCGTTCTTAAGTACGACGACAATGCGCCGGTCGTTGAGAATCTTCGCCGACAGGGACGGGATTTCGAACCAACGGACCTGGGCGCCCGCCGAAGGCAGGCTGGGGCTGTCGATCCCCTCCCAAGGGCCGTCGGGCCAGGTGGCGGCGCGGCCGGAGCCGACGTCCACCCGCTCGGAGCCGCGCTGAAGCCGAACGGTGCCGGTTTCGACCGCTACGCGACCGGTTCCGTCGCGTCGCTGCTCCACCGAAAACGCCGTTCCCAGCGTCGTGAGGCGGGCATCGCCGGCCAGCACGGTGAAGCCGCGGCGGCCCCGCTCGGTCTGATAAAAACTCGGCTCTACATTCAAAAAGATACGGCCCGTCTTGAGGACGAGCCGTTGGGAATCGAGGGGCAGCAGGACGGAATCGGCATCGACCATCACGGTGACGCCGGTTCCGAATGTAACGCGCGCGACGCCGGTCGCCGTGTAGGCGCCCGATGCGTCGCGAGAGATATTGCCCGCAAGCGCCTTCAGGTCCGGCGTTTTCGCGGGCGCGCTCGGACCGCGCGGAATGATGATCGCGCCAATCAGCAGCGCGGCGGCGGCCAGGCTCATCCAGTAGCGTTTGATGAATGTCCGCTCCGGCGGGCATTCCGGCGGGCATTCCGGCACGCGCAGTTCCGCGCCGGTGACGGGTTCCTGCTCGAGACGTTCAGTCAACCGGGCGAAGCCGGCGGCGGTAGGCTGCATCTCGCGCACCTCGGCGTGCAGATCGAGATGACATCGAATCGAATCGAACTCGGCGGCGAGTTCGGGCTCGGCCAAAATAAGTTCGCGGACCGCCGTGGCCTCGCTCTCGTCCAATTGGCCGAGCGCGAAAGCCACGAGGTCCGCGCGGTTATCGTCGTTGAGGTTCGTGCTCTCCTCGGGATACTGCGGAGCCGGCGACATTAGCGTTCCCCCTGCAGGATCGGCGCCAGCGATGTGCGCAGCCGTTGTTCCGCCAACGACATGCGGCTTTTCACCGTGCCTACCGGGATGTCGAGAATCGCGGAGATCTCGGCGTAGGGCAGCCCCCGATAGCGGGCGAGCACGAACACCGAGCGCAGCTTGTCGCTGAGCGCGGAGACCGCCTCTTCAATGGCAGCTTCCGTCTCGCCCGCCTGGGCGACCGCGTCGGGTGCGGTCTCCTCGGTCCGGTCGGCGACGTTGTTCCACTGCGCGTGCGCGTCATCGCCACCCGCCACCTTGTGGAAGGGGCGCCGAATCTGCTTTTCCCGCTCGTTGAACCAGTAGTGCTTGGCGATCTGGTAGAGCCAGGTCGAAACCTTGCCGATGGGGCGGTAGGTGGCCCGCGCCCGCCAGACCCGCATGAACGTCTCTTGGAGGTAGTCCTCCGACGCGACGCGGTCAAAACACATCTGATAGAAGAAGTTGACCAGGGGGCGTTCGTAGCGGGCGTACAGCAACTCAAAAGCCTTTACATCGTCGGCTTGCATCCGAGCCATGAGCTCGTGATCCGAGAGAGACTGAGCATGTTGTTGAATGACGTTCCCACCGTTCGTAAAACCGGCATCCGCAGCCGAGGTTCAGTGAACGAACCGGCAATCTAATGCCCCCGCTTACCGGGTGCAACCTCTTGCCCCGTAAGGGGTTGCGCGAACGGCTTGGGGCTCTGGGCTCTGGGCTTTGCGACGCAACCAGGCCAGCTCCTCGACAATCGACCGCGCTGGGGTCTCGGTTGGCTACCTCTCGCCAGTGGACAGTCGAGCCCGAGTCCCAAAGCTCAAAGCCCATAGCTCAGAGCCGAGATCCCACGCCTACCGCTGGAAGATGGGCAAGTAGTGGTTCGGCACCTGGAGGATGATGGCGGCGACGGCGGTCGCATACGCATCACCCACGTGCCGCGACTCCCACTGGGTGCGGCGTTTGCCGTCGGTGCCGCGGCGGTGTCGGGCCACGCTGATCAGATCGTCCCGAATGCGCGTGTACCAGCGCCGCCACTGCCGGCCTCCGCGGGTGTACCAGGCCTGGGTGGCGTAGTAGTTCCCGTAGAAGAAGAAATAGTGGTTCGAGTAGTCGCGCCAGATCGGCTCGTAGGTCTCGTTGAGGTACTGCAGGCAATCGGTCAGGCGCGGCGCCTTAATGCCTTCCTTGTGGCAGTAGCGATCGATGTCGGCCTGCGTGTAGAGGCCCGCCTGGTGGATCGTGGTGATGCCCGCCGCCGTGAGCGCGAAGCTGTTGCGGTTGAAGGGCACGCTCTCGTGCTGGTAGAGGAAGGCGCCGCGCTGCGGGTTGGACGGGCCTGTCACGGCCGATTCCATCACGTACTTGAGCGCCTTGTCGATCGTTTCGCGGGGAACGCGGATGCCGATGTTGCGCGCCTCGCGCAGCGCGACCACCTGGCAGACGGTGATCGACATGTCGGAATCCTGCGCCAGCGGCGCGTAGCGCCAGCCGCCCTCCTTGTTCTGGGAGCGGTAGGTGAACTCGACCGCCTTGTCGAGCTTCTCGCGCAGCTTCGGATCGCCCGTCATGCCGTACACCTCGGTGAGGTAGAGCAGGCTGAAGGCGTGCGAGTACATGCGCGTGCCGTAGGCGGTGATGAACCCGTTTTCCTGCACGTTGCGCAGCACGAAATCGAGCGCCGCGCGCGTCTGCCGACCGTAGGGCCCCTGTCCTGGCAAGTGGCCGCCGGAGAGGAAGGCCATGGCCGCCAGCGAGGTGACACCCAGATGGGGCAGTCCCTCCATGCGCTGGTCCATCGGCTGCAGGCGGTAGCCGTCGTTGATCTTGAAACCAACGTGGCCGTTCCACGAGCCTTTCGCCTTGCCCTTGGTGTTCTGGTGATCGGCGAGCCAGCGCAGGGCGCCGTCGATCGCCCTTTGGGTGTGATCGTTGACGAGCGAGGGCTTCTCACGCTTGGTGGGGCGAATCTCCTCGTCCGCGGAAACCCGCGTACCAGTGAGGATCGCGACGAGCGTAACGCCCGTCAGAAGCACGGCTGTCGATCGAAGATGCATGTCGGCCTACAGAATTATACGTCCGAGAACCGTCGGTAGTTTAGGAAGACCTTCGGAGCCCGTAAGAACTTCTCGGTTATGGGGCGGCGCCGGCTTGAAGTCCAAGCGTCCTACTTCGGGCCGTACGCGATCACCCGGTTGGCCAGCGTGACCAGCAGATACCCGTTCTGAACCTTGGCGGTGAACCAGTTTCCATCGCCGACGCGCGGCTCGATCGTCTGCACCCGCCGCGCGTTGAGTGCGTCCACGAGCTGGAACTGGAGCAATCCGCCGCGCTTGAGGCGCTTCGGTTCCAGCGAGATGGTGATGACTCCGTCGGAGCGCACCACTCCGGGGCGCACATTGGAAGCGGTCGCCATCTCAAGCGCGTACTTGAGCGACAGATCGGGCGGTTCGAGTGCGACGAGCCGCGGCGGCCGGCCATCGCTTCCGGCGGTGAGCAACAGCAGAAGCGAATCGCTCCTGGGCTGGGACTTGGCGAGGACGACCGGTTCGCCCAGCAGATCCTCCAGCGCGCGTTCGCGGATGAGGTGTCCGTCGTGGAGGCGGATCACCGCGATGCGGTCGCTGCCGCCGCTCTCCACCGCCAGGACGTGATCGCCGATCACCTGCACGTGGTCAAGTCGGCGCGCGCGCCCGCCTCGCCCGGGCACGCTCTTCCAGATGATCGCCTCGCGCCCGGCCTGGCCGGGATCGATGAGCGCCAGCATGTAGGAACGTGCCGAACGCGAGCGGCGTGTGCCGGTCGTCGCGACGTAGCTGGCCAGAATTCGGCCATCCGGCAGCGCCTGCGGAGTAGCCGGCAGGTATGCGGTGCCTTCCTCGTGCACCGCGATGCGGTTCTCGATGGCGCCGCTGGATGTGTCGAGAACCGTGATGTACGCCGTGCCGGTCGAGAAGAGCACCAGTCGATCGGCCTGCGCAACGACGAACCGCTCGCTGTGCTGTTCGGTCTTGTCCCGTCGCGGAATGCTCCTCGACCAGAGTGGCGTTCCCGACTCCGGATCGAGCGCGGTCACACGCAGGCTGCCGCGCTGGCGGCGTCCGCGCGAGAGCAGGAAGACCTGGCCGTTCTGCTCCACGAGGCGGATGCCCTCGTTGCCGGCCGGTATGGGTTGCCTTGCCACGACGCGCCCGGTGGCGGCGTCGAATACGTGTACGCGCTCGCTGGTGGTCGCGAGCAGATGCCCGCCCGCCAGCACGAAGGGGCCGATGGGCGGTCGCCGGCCGAAGTTGAGCCGGTAGATCGTCGTGCCGCTCCTGGCGTCGAGTGCCGCGGCCTGCCGGCCGAGCCGAACCAGGACGGCGTTGCGCAGGGCGGGATGGCGTTGTCCCAACAGGTCCGGCACATCGACGATGTTGCCGGGGAAGGTGACATCGAAGCGCTCGACAAGCGGAGGTTCGAGATCGCGCCGATGCGCGCTGCGCCGCAGGGTGGCGTACGGCTCGCGCGCAAACCACCTGTCGGCCCACGTGCTCGCCTGGACCGTGGCGCCGTCGTCGCGTGTCAGGCGCGCCCGCGGATGGCTGCGCCGCAAACGCTGCAGGGCGCCGTAGGCGGGACCGTGCGCCTTGCGCGTGTGGAAGGAGCGGAAGAGCAGGCGCAGCGCCTCGGGGGTGCGCGGGTCATTGGGCCGATCGACCAGGAAGCGCTGGAGCAGGGCCGATGCGCGCGCGGGATCGCCGTTGTCCAGGCGTCGCGTGGCGAGTTGCAGCGTGGCGCTGGAAGCCGCCAGCGAATTGGCGTAGATGCGCAACCCGCGTTCGAGCGCGTCGAGGTTTCCGCTGCTCAGCGTCGCCTTGTAGAGATCGCGCGCGCGCCGCTCGTAGGTCTCGTAAACCTTGCGGCCCGCCGCCTGCAGGATCAACGCGATGTCGTCTGATGCGGCGATCGCGTCGGCGCCCTCCGGATCGCGCTCCAGCAACGTCTGCAGGTCGGCCACGGCGCGCCGCGGATCCCCTCTAAGCACATGGATGCGGGCCATCCGCCGCAGGGCCCAGCCGCGCGCGGTGCGGCCGCTCGCGGTGCGGCCGCTCGCGGCTCTCCCCGGCGCGTTGCTCCGCCCCGCGTTACCGTCGAGCACGCGGTCGCCGAACTTCTTCTCGATGCGCCGCAGGTTCTGAAGGCGCCAGTCCGCGTCGCGGGCGAGTCGTCGCGCGGCCAGGCGCACTTCGAGTCCGCGGCGCGCCTCCCATTCGCGGGCAGCGTCGGGCGCGGCTCGGAACGCTGCGTCGAACGCCGTGCGGGCGCGGTCCGGGTCCTCGTCGAGCAGGCGAATCGCGCGCTGGAGCAGGGCGCGGTGCAATCCGATGCGGGCGCGTTCCGCCAGTGCCGCCTCGCCCGCGCGTTCGGCGCGTTCCAGTGCATCGCGATACGAACGGATCGCCTCGGCGAATGCATCGACCGCCAGATGGATGTCGGCCGCCGACAACCT
The DNA here is from genome assembly GCA_965369495.1 of uncultured bacterium. Lineage (GTDB taxonomy): Bacteria > Planctomycetota > PLA2 > PLA2 > PLA2 > JBCDBY01. The sequence continues at coordinate 5,497 of CBDURV010000058.1, read as the reverse complement.
CGGCGCGGCCGCGCTCGGGTTGCGCCGGATCGCTTCGGTGGCGAGTCGCAGGACGTCTTCACGCACATAGCGAACGGCGATGAAATCGCGCCCGGCGGTAACGATGGCGCCGTCGCCGGCGAAGAGTTGCACGCGTCGGTCGGCGTCGCCGCCTTCGCGTACGAAGCTGCCGGGGAGTTCGGCGCCCGTCTCGGGGTCGAGTCGCAGGATGGAGGGATACGTGGGCACCCAGAGGCCGTCCTCGGCGAGGACGCCGCGCCCCGCGCCTTGCGAGCTGCCGTCGAAGTCGAAGCTCCACGCACGCTCGCCGCCGCGCCGGCCGCCCTCGGCTCCGTCGCGCACCCAGAGCGCGAGCACGCCGTGGTCGCCGCCGAGGAAGACGCGCTCGCCGTCGGTTCCGTGAATGCGCCGCACCGGGAAGTTGAGCGGATTGTGGCGTGCCGCGAATTCCCAGACGATGCGCCCGCTGCTGCGCTGGATGCAGAGGATGCCGCGTCCGTCGGCCGGCGTGAGAATAACGCGGTCGCCGACGATGAGCGGGGGGCCATTGTCGAGCACCGGCCAGCGGCGCGGCGCCTCGAACCAGAGATAGGTCGAGGGAATGGTCCGGATGCGATAGGGGCGCACCCAGAGCGGGCTGCCGAGGACCGCGTCGAGGGCGCAGACGAGCCCAAGATTGGTGCCGAAGAGGATCTGGCCGTCCGACTCGGCGACCGGCGTCGTGACCAGCTCGTTGAGCTGTCGTCCGAACAGGTTCAGCTCCTGCTGGCCGTTGCTGATGCGCGTCGCGTAGACGAGTTCGCCGGTGTGCCGGTCGATGGCCATGAGGTGCGTGTGGATCGTGCCTTCCGTGTAGGCGGCAGGCGCGTAGATGCGATCGCCGCGCACCAGCGGGACGCCCACGACCGAGAGTTTGCTCAGTTCCGGCGCGGCGGCGATTCCCGTGCGCACGGTGCGCTGCTGGAGTTCCGTCTCGCGGTGCGACCAGCGCATCGCGCCGGTGTCGAGGTCGATTGCGACCAGTCGCCGGTGGGGCAGGTAGTAGGTGATCGGGACGGTCTGCAGGTGTTGTGGGCGCCACGCGACGGACACCTCGACCGTGGCGTAGACCGTTCCGTCCACGACCGTCGGCGAGAAAATCTGGCTGATGTTCGTGCGCCCCTTCGTTTCGGGGAACGGATCCTTCGGCCAGCGCCACAACACGTCGCCGGTGTAGAGGTTGGTCGCCACGACCTGCTTGCCGTCCATGTAGACGAGACGGCCGCGCGCAATGACGGGGGCGAGCGGCGCGTAGTCATGCCAGGCACTTCTCCAGCGGGTCGCCGCTTCGGCACCGCGACGACTGCCAAACCCGCGATCCGGCTGGATCGGCTCGTCCGAATAGCGCTCGCCGATCGGCAAGTCGATGTCGAATGCGGACTCCGCCTCCGGTTCGGCAACGCGGTCGCCGGCGCGCTGGCGAATCGCGGCGGCGACGCGGGTGCGGGTGGCGTCGCCGCCCATCATGGGCCAGTCGAGGCGCGCGTGTGACTCCGCGTCGTCCTCCGTCGCAGTGCCGTCGCCGGATTCGGCCAGGCCTTCCGGCTCCGGCGCGGCGGGGCCACCCGCGGCGTGGTCGCGGCGTGCGGCGACGCGCATGCGGGCGCGCAGCGCCTCCGCCGCCGGGACATCCCGGGCGAGCGCGTCGGGATGAAGATGCGCGATTCGCGCGAGAAGCAGGCGCGCCTCCGCGGGGTGTCCACGCTGCAGCGCGCGGTCGGCCAGCGCCACAATGGCGCCGAGTCCCGCCTGCGTTGCCTCGAAGCGGCGGATGATGGCGCGCAGGCCCTGTTCGTCGTCACTCGCCAACGCCTGGCGCAAACGCTCTTCCGCGGTGCCGCCGTAGAGGCGCTCGTACGCCTGACGCAAGTCCGTTCCGGATGCGGCCAGCGTGGCGGTGGCACGCTGCCGCGCACCGAAGTACCCGCCCCCGCGCGGATCCGCCACGAACGCGCTCGCATAGCGATCGAAGACGACCTGCAGCGCCTTGGCGGCGCGTTCGGGTTGCTTGGTACGCACCGCTTGGCGAGCCAACCGCAACGACTCCTGCGCCGCCGGCGGCGTTCCGACCCAGAAGGGCCGCCCGACATCATCGTCCTGGGCCGTGGCCGGAAGAACGAGGAGGAACAGGACAACTACGCTGCGCACGGTGAGATTGTAAGGGGGCGGGGGAACGGGGAGAGGCTGCGCGCTTTCGGCTTTGGGCTCTGAGCTGTGGGCTTTGCGCCGCAACCAGTCAGCACCCGCGTTCGCGACCGCTATTGGGTCTCGATTGGTGCGCGTGCAGTCCACTGGGATAATCGAAGCCCCATCTCATGCGGAAAGCCTAGGCGTGGCCTGGTCGCTACGCAGAGCCCAAAGCCCAAAGCTCAGAGCCGATTTCGTAGAGAGCTGATCGAGGCAGCTGGGGCTCTAAAGCATGTGATTGAGGCGACGAACAATCCACTCCACCGCAAGTAGCGCAACGAAGAGCCACAGCACCCACGAGCGGTCCCACAGCGGAGTGCGGGTCGCCTCGCCGCTGCGCATGATGGTGGTGGGCGGCACGACGCGGTCCTCGATCAGACGCCGGAACTGCGCCGGCGACAGGACGCGGCCGCGGCTCGCCTGCGCGATGCCCTGCAGTGTGCGCATGTCCACCAGCGGGTCGCGCATCTCGAGTGTCGTCTCCTCGATCACGAAGGTCGCCTTGGCCGGTTCCGTATCGCCGGGCAGCGATGCCACGAGCCGGTAGGTGCCGGGGCGGTCGAGGGTGAGGCTGGTGCGGTAGAGGCCCTCGGGCGGATCGGTTCGATCGGCCGTGAGTTGCAGCTCCCGCTCCTTGCCGTCGGGTTCGATCAGCTTGACGGTGCGCGACTCGCCGTCGGGCCCGTCGGGCGACACCGGATTGAAGTCCTCGTCGAGGAACTTCGCCTCGATCGAGACGGCGTCGTCGAGCTTGTAGCGGCCGTCGGCGCGATCGACCCAGATCTTGATGCGCTTGTTGCCGCCCAGCAGGCGATAGGTCGCGAGGTGGCGCACGATGCCCGACCAGAAGCGCCAGTAGTAGATGTTGGGATCGTCGTTCTGCCGCTTGCGCATGCGGAAGAACTCCTCGTGCGCGAGCCACAGCACCTTGCCCAGGCCGTAGTCCTGGAGCGCGATCATCGGGTGCGCCTCGGCCGTGCGCAGTCCGCTCCCGCCCGCCTCGCGCCGCACGGCGAGCACGTTGGCGCTCGACTTGGCGTGCTTGACCGGCGTGTAGGCGTAGCACCAGTTGTCGTACTCCGACGACTCCCAGAATTCCCGCACCCGGTCCGCGTCCTCGAGCACGCGCATGATGGGATGCGCGACACCGTTTTCGGTCAGGTCGAGGTACTTCTGGGTGGACGTGTCGCCCATGACGCCGTCGCGCTCGTCGAGCGTCCAACGACCGGGCACGACCGGCAGCAGCGCGGGCAGTTCCGTGTTGCCGTAGTGGGTGACGAAGTTCATTTCGCGGCCCGACTGAAGCACCAGGCCGCCGCCGTCCTTGACCCAGTCCGCGAGCAGCGCCATCGTTCTCTGGACGCCTTCCGGGCCGCCGTCCGCGAAGCGCGACGATCCCGGCTTGACGTCCTGCAGGATAATGACGTCGTAGGGCGCGAGTTCGGCGCGGGTTTCGGGGAAGTGCTGGATGGGGGTGACGCCGACCGTCGCCTCCTGCGGCCAGGAGGGCTCGGCGCTCAGCAGCAGCGTCTGCGCGATGATCGTATTTTCCGCGCGCCGCAGCGCCTGGCCGAGGAAGCGGAAGGTGTAGCTGGGCCGGTCCGCCACGAACAGCACGCGCATCTTGAGTTCGACGACGCGAATCGAGAGGCGGCGGTAGTTGTCCGAGACGACCGCCTCGCCCTGCAACGGCGCGATGCCGATCTTGAGGTCGTAGGTGCCCTTGTCGGGAAACGTGTACTGGAAGGAGACGCGGCGGGGTTCGTCGTCGTCTCCCGGCAGCTCGAAGGGCTCGGCGTCGATCGGGAGCGCCTCGAGCACGACCCCCTCGGTACTGAGGATGAGCGCCTCGAGCCGCGCATCGCGCCCTTCGCAGCCGCGCGCGTGGACCGTCGCGGTGAAAGACACGCGATCGCCGGCCAGTACCACTTCCGGCGCGTCCACGCGGCTGACGCCGACATTGATCGCGGCGGCGGGATCGCCGATGGGTACGGGAAAGAGCGGAATGCCCTCGCGCCCGCGTTCGCCTGCGTTGCGCGCCGCGACGATCGGGTCGGGGGCGCCGCCGGTCTGGCGCCCGTCCGTGAACAGGAACACGCCGGCCACCGGTTCGTTGCGCGATTCGAGCCGGCGCACGAGGGTCTGGATCGCCTCGCCGATGCGAGTCACGCTGCCGGTCGCGTCCACGCTATTGAGCGCCTCGGTGAGTCGCGCGGCGGTTTCTTCGGGCGACTCCTGATCGTTGGCCGTAAAGGCGGGCGTCGCCTGCGAATCGAAGGTGTAGAGCTGCAGGTTGAATGTGTCTGCCAGGCTGCGCAGGAACCTCGGATCCTGGCCGATGAGGCGCCGCGCGATTTCGATGCGCGGAAGTTGCGCGACCTTGTCGCGGCTCGTGCCGATGGTCTGCGCCACGGCGTCGGCCAGCTCCGTGTTGCGCTGGTAGCGATCCTGCAGGCTCATCGAGCGCGATGTATCGACCGCCAGCACCAGCGTGCGCTTGGCGACCTCGCCTTCGATCGTCTCCGTATAGGGGCCGAAGAGTGCGCCCATCACAAGCAGCACGGCCAGCACGCGCAGCAGGCCGAGGCCCATGCGCAGCGCGGTGCTCTGTGCACCGGGCTCGCGCCGGTAGACGAAGCGCACCGTCAGCGCGACGATGGGGATGAGCACCAGCACGACCACCCAGAGCGGCGGGAGTGCATCCCAACGGAGCGACGTGGTGGAAACACCCAGCAGGCGCGAAATCATGCGACGCGCCTCCGGCGGACGCCAAAGCGCCACGCGACCAGCAGTTCGGAAAAGAGCAGGATCACCACGCCCGCGAGCAGCGCGCGACTCAGCTCGCCTTCTTCGCGCGCACCGCCCTCCGGGAGTAGCTGATCGATGCTCTCCACGAAGCGCAACGTCGTCCGCGGGTAGAGCCGTTCGATCTCGGAGGGCTGGATCGGGCGTAGATCCGACTCGCTCGGGTCGATGTTGGACGCCACCAGATGCACGCGGTCGTTGGCGATCGCGTCGTCGCTGGAGGGGACCGCGCGTACGGTGACCTTGTAGAACCCGGGGCGCATCGTGTCGGTCAACGGGAAGCTCTCCGCATCGGCAGCCACGGGTTCTTCCAGAATTCCACCGGCGCCCGGAGGGGGCGTGATGCTGATGCGGCGCGCGCCCTTGACCAGCGGGATGGCGACCGCTTCGCCGGCGATCACATTGCGGCGCGCCGGGTCGAACGCGACGAGGTAGTGCGCGACGTTGAAGAAGAGCACCGGCGGCA